>JAHJTB010000215.1 GCA_018830135.1 Pseudomonadota bacterium
CGAAAGCGCCGGACCGGTCCTCCCGAATGCGCCGGGTGGCTTCGACCCCGTCCATGACCGGCATCTGCACGTCCATGAAAACCAGGTCGAATCGGTCCTCGGCCAGTCGGGTCAAGGCTTCACGGCCGTTTTCCACGGTGACGACGCCGTGCCCGATCTTGGACAACAGCCGGGTGGCCAGAAGCCGGTTGACCGGGTTGTCCTCGGCCACAAGGATGCGCAAGGGAACGGACGGCTCGGCCCGCTCCAGAGCGGGCGCTTCCGGTTCGGATCGGCCGGCTGATTCGGCAATGTCCAATTCCAGGTCGAAGCGGAAGGTCGTGCCCTCGCCGGCCCGGCTCCTGACCGCGATCCGACCGCCCATGATTTCAACCAGCCGCTTGACGATGCTCAACCCCAGGCCCGTGCCCTGGTGCTCCCTGGTGTAGGAGCCGTCGATCTGGGTGAAGGCTTCAAAGACATGTTCGAGCCGATCCTGAGGAATACCGGCCCCGGTGTCGCTGACGGAGATGCGGACAACGGCCTTGTCTCGGGTTACGTCGGGGGCCGAGACTTCCATCCTGACCTGGCCGACCTTGGTGAACTTGATGGCGTTGCCCACCAGGTTGAAAAGAATCTGCCTCAAGCGGCCGCTGTCCCCAATCAGGCGCCGGGGCAGGCCCGAATCGTAAACATAATAGAGATTCAGGCCTTTTTGGCCGGCTTGAGTCTGAAACATGCCCTGGACGGACTTGAGCAGTTCTTCCAGATCGAAGGGCGCCTCGACCAACTCGATCTTTCCGGCCTCGATCTTGGAAAAATCCAGTATGTCGTTGATGATCGTCAACAGGCTCCGGCTCGAATCGACCGCCACTTCGGTGTACTCCTTCTGTTCGTCATTCAGCTTGGTGGCCTGGAGCAGGCTGAGCATGCCCATGACCGCCGTGATCGGGGTCCGTATTTCGTGACTCATGTTGGCCAGAAACTCCGACTTGGCCTGGTTGGCGTATTCGGCCATCTCCTTGGCCTCGATCAATTCCTCGGCGATCCGCCTCTTGCGAATAATCTTCCACATGCCGTCCATGAAGAGGTAAAGCTGTTTGACGTCGCCTTGGTCGTAGGGTTTTTCCTTGTTGCCCACGCCGGCCACGGCCGCCACCCTGCCTCCGTCGAAGATCGGCACGCTCATGTGCCTTTTGAGCGGAAAGTGGCCTTCCGGCAGCCCCTTTTTGCCAACCAGGGCGGCATAGTCGTTGTGCAGAACCGGTCGCCCCTGGCGGATACAGTCGGCCCAGACCCCGGCCTGCGACAGGGGATAATGCGAGTCTGGCTCAGCTTTGCAGTACGCCTTGACGCCCGAGGACCAGGAGAACAGTTCCAGATTGACCTGATCTTCCTTGAGAAAATGAATATACCCGCCAGTGCTTTTCGTGAAACGAACCGCCTCCTCCAGGGCGAACCCCGTAACCTCCCGCTCGTTGGCGTCGTCCATCTGGGTCAGCCTGAAGAGCGCCTCGGTGCGGGCCTGGTTCAGTTTCTTCCTTTCTTCGGCGTTCCTTTGCTCGGTCACGTCCCGTCCGAATATGGCCAGTTTGGCCACCCGACCGTCCGCGTCGAATATGGGTTCGATGTGATTTTCGATGTATCTGCCCTGGCGGATATCGTTGAAGTCGGCGGGCCTGCCCTGGTCCAGGACCTTTCCGGCCATGGCCCTCCGCCCGTCGGCCACGTCGGAAGGCATCAGATCGTATGCCTTGAGCCCGATCATCTGATCGGGGGTCAAGCCCAGACGCCGGGCCCCGGTTTCGTTGGCCGCGAGGAGGGTCCCTTCGGCATCCAGCAGAAAGAGGGATTCCGGGTTCGAATCGATCAGGGCCCGCAGAACGCCCTCGCTTTCCCGCAGTTCGTTCTCGATCTCTTTCTGCCGGGTGATATCCCGAACGATGGCCCAATATCCGGCCGGCTCGCCGTCTTCACCCCTGAGGAGATAAACTCGAAGGTTGACGGAAAAGATGGTTCCGTCCTTGCGGCGGTACTCCTTCTCGTAGACCCGGGAGTATCCGTTTTTCAACACCTCCCCTGCCAGAATCGAGGCATCAAGGGCCAACCACTTGGCCGGTGTCAGGTTCTTGTTGGCCAGCCCCTGGATTTCTTGAGCATCGTAACCAAGCATTTCCTGAAAGGACGGATTGAATTCGACAATATGGCCGTCGAGGTCCACCACCGCATACCCGTCGCGCATGCTCTCGTACAACTGGCGGTATTTCTTTTCCGAGGCCCGCAGGGCTTCTTCGGCCTTTTTCGCTTCGGTGATGTCCCGTATCAAGACCAGATCGGCCGGGCTGCCCTGGTAGTTGATCAGGCCGGCATTGGAATCGACGTGGATCGCTCGGCCCTGTCGATTGACGATGATGGACTCGAACCGGGCCGGCGGCTCCTCGCCCCGCATCCGGCTTTCGTACCGCTCTCGAACCTCCTTGATCCGTGAAGGATGAATAAAATCGAGAAAGGGCCTCCCCTGGAGTTCATCCGGTTCATAGCCAAGCATGTCGGCCAGCTGCCGGTTGGCCAGGACCACCCGCCCGCCCTGCATGATGACGATCCCGTCGTTGGCCCGTTCCACGACCAGACGATACTTTTCCTCGCTCTCCCGCAGGGCGGCCTCGGCCTCTATTCGTTCGGTTACGTCCGAGGCCAGCCCGGTGATGAATTCCAGGTTGCCCTGATTATCCAGAACGGGGTAAACCCGATCCTCGATCCAGCGCATCTCTCCATCAGGCAGAAATATCCGGTACTGGCTCGAGGTTGGGCGTCCCTTCTCATGCATTCTTCGGGTCGCCGCGATCTTGGGCCGGTCCTCCGGGTGAACGGCCTCAAACCACTGGCGCGGGTTTTCACGCACATCATCGAGGGGCCGCTTCCAGACCTTCTCGTAGGCCGGGCTGATGTACAGAGCCTGTTTCGATCCGGGTTCGTTGATCCAGAAAACGTCCCTCATGTTCCGGGCCATCAACTGGAAACGCCGTTCGCTCTGGCGGAGCTGGTCCGTGGTCCGGCGCTGTTCGTCCAGAATCCGGCCCAGGTGCTCGTTGACCCGGCTGAGTTCGGCCGTCCTTTCCCTGACCCGGACCTCGAGGGCCCCGTTCATCTCTTCCAGCTTCCGATACAGCAGGGCATTGCTCAAGGCGATGGCCACCTCGCCCATCAGAGCGACCAGAAACTGGCCCCGGGAAGAAAAATCGTATTCCTCGACCGCCCCCAGCCCGACTACCCCCAAGAGACCCTCTTCCGTCAGCAGGGGAAACGAGGCGAATGATTTGAAACCGGCCATCTTGCATTCCGGCAGGGTGCAACGGGGATCGACATGGATGTCCAGGGAATAGACCGGCTTTTCCTCACCGGCCGCCAGGCCGCACAGGCATTCCCCCACTTTGTGCGTGTCCCATTCGTCACGCTCGATGTCCGCCACCTTGGCCCGCAGGTCCAGCAGGCGCAGGGCAGCCCCCTCCTTGAGATAGAAAACGGCCAGGTCCGGATCGATCGTCGAGGTCAAGCCATCCATGGCCGCCCGGATCACTTCTTCGACTTGCAGCGGTTCGGCCACCTCCCGACCGAACCGGCTCAAGGCGGCCAGTTCCTCCAGATATCGCTGCCCGGCCCTCTCCGAATCCATCTGTCGGGTGATGTCCTCGGCCACTCCCTGGGTCCCGAGAAATGCCGGCTTTCCCGGTTGGTTTTCCAGATAAAGGCCCTCGGCGGCCACCCGGAAATACGGCCCCTCCGCGCCGGCCGTCTCGCCTGCCTGACCAGCCCCACGAATCCTGATTTCCAGATCGCGGGTGCTTCGACCACCGGTCCGCCGCTCCTTGATCCGGTATTCGGCCGCTTTCCGAAAATCAGAGTCGACCAGTTCCAAAATCGGCCGGCCCAGCAGCTCGGCCGGCTCATATCCATATTCGCGAATGGCCTCGTTGATATGGATGATCCGGCCTTCCGGGTCGAGACGATAGACCAGGTTCGATACGAGGCCGGACAATGAATCGGACAGCTTACGGGCTTCCGCCAGGTCATGTTCGACCGAGGATAAAAGATCGAGCAGTTCGGCGTCAACCTCCCGGCCTTCCCTCAAAGATTCGAGCCGGTGTCGAAGCTCGATCAGGTGTTTAGAAGATTTGCGGTTTTCTGACATGAGCCGACTGTTAACCATCCGTCCCCTGGAATGTTTGTCATATTAAAATATCCGTACCTGTCCCCTCGCACAAGTCCTTGTTAAAAAGCACATATCAACCGGGCCGTCATGATGCCGGCAAGCACCTTGGCCCCCGGATCGGACACGAACATGACCGGTCATCGGCCTAGACCTTCAACTTTTCCGGCCGCGGCCTCCCGGCTGAACCGGCTTCGGATATGGTTGTTTTTCCCGTCCGATTCGTGCAAGAATGGATACGATCGGTTTCGCCCGTTTTCGTCCGGGAGGCATGGCTTCGGCCAGACGATTTGCGAGACGACACGCGGCACAGAGGATGAATCGGCCCATTCTGCCGAAATCGTAGGAAAAGCGCCCAAAGTTCCAGGGAGGCTTGCCAGCCATGCTGCTTCAGCCCAACGAAAAAATTCACGTCATATTCCGCCGCCTGTTCAGTGAAGACGTCCGCCGCCACTTCGCGGGCCAGGTCATTTTCGTCACCGATCAGGCGGCGCGCGTCCAGGGGTTTGTCTTCATTTTCGATTGAAATTTAAACGCGTACGTCAAAAAGCCTGAAAAACGGGTCCGAATCGTTTCGCTGATCGACGGCGGCGCCATTATCAACCTCCTACCGCGGTCCGCGGTAATTGAGGAATTTTTCTATACCACGGACCCCAAGGGGCAACTGGTCATTACCGACGGCAGGGGATTCAAGCTGGACATAAACGAGTTCGGGGGAAAACGCTGAATAATCATCGTTACCCGGCGAACTTCCAGCCGGACAGGAAGGAAAACGCCTTTTCGGCGGCCACTGTCCGGTCACGGGCAGGGAGCGGAAAAATGAAAGTCAGGTTTTGGGGCGTCAGAGGTTCTCTGGCCACACCGGGACCGGAAACCCTGAAATATGGCGGAAACAGCACCTGCGTGCAGGTCACCCTCTCCGGTGGGGAAGTGATTCTCTTCGATTGCGGTTCGGGCGTCCGCAACGCGGGACGGGCCATGATCAACCAGTCCGGCCTGTCGGAGATTTACATCTTCCTGACCCACGCCCATTGGGACCATCTTTCCGGTTTCCCCTTCTTTGCTCCGGCCTATATGGAAAAATACACGCTTCACGTTCGAGGGGGCCCGACGGCCAAATCGTCTTTGCGGGACTACCTCCAACAGCAGATGCAGGCCCCCTATTTCCCCGTTCCTTTCAACTCCCTGAAAGCCTCCTTTGATTTTTCCCAGGGCGAACCCTTGATCAGGCAGGTGGGGTCGGCTGAAGTGACGCCGATAAAATCAAGTCATCCGAACGGCTGCTATGGTTTCAAAATCACGGAAGCGGGCAGGCAACTGGTTTTTTTCACCGATCACGAGTTGGGGATGTCTCACGAAGGGGGACGCCCAAGGCAGGAATATGTCGAGTTCTGCCGAGGCGTGGACCTGCTCCTGCACGACACCCAGTACACCGAGGACCAATATGCGCGGACCCGGGGCTGGGGGCATTCCACATATAATCAGGGCATCGATTTTGCCATCGAGGCCGGGGTTGGCGCCCTGGGTTTGATTCACCACGACCCGGATCATACCGACGACATCATGGAAAGGATCGAGAACCAGGCACGCGAACGCGCCCGGAGTGCCGGTCTGGAATGCTTCGCCGCCAGGGAGGGAATGACCATTGATGTATGACCCGGCCCGGCCCGGGTCGGCGGCAGCTCCCGCTTGTGTCTCCTCCCGAACTTCGGATTACAGCTCGTCCAGGATATCCCTGACGGTATGGGCCAGTTCCCTGAAATCCAGGGGCTTGGCCATCAACCGGGAGACGCCGGCGGCCTTGAATTTGTCTTCTGATTCCGAAGTGCTGTAACCCGTACAGATGACGATCGGAATATCCGGACGCACTTCGCGAATTTTCCGGGCCAACTCCGTCCCGGTCATGCCCCGCATGGTCTGGTCGGTGATGACCAGATCGAAATCTCGGGATGTCAGCTTGAACTTCTCGAAAGCCTCCACGCCCGAAAGCGCGGTCGTGACCCGGTAGCCAAGTTTCTGCAGCATCTGCCGGCCGATGTTCACCAGGTTCTGTTCGTCGTCCACGAAAAGAATACGTTCGGTACCGATGGGCAGGCGACCCGGAACGGCCTTTTCGGCGGCCTGAACCGGGCCGAAGGCCTCGGGGAAGTACACATTGAAGGTGGTCCCCTGGCCGACTTCACTGTAGACCACGATGGCCCCGGAATGGCCCTTGACGATGCCGTGGGCCACGGAAAGCCCCAGACCGGTGCCTTCCCCCCGATCCTTGGTCGTAAAAAAGGGCTCGAATATCCGGCTAATGGTCTCCTTGTCCATGCCGCAGCCGCTGTCGGTGATGGAAAAAACGAAATATGTTCCTGATGCCAGGTCCGGATGTTGGCGGGTGGTCACCTCGTCCAACTCGGTCCGGCGCAGCCTCATCTCCAGCAGACCGCCCGTGTCCCGCATGGCGAACAGGGAGTTGGTGCAGAGGTTGAGGATGACCTGCTGAATCTGGACCGGGTCGGCCTGAATATACCCGGCGGCCACTTCCAGGTGGATGCGGATGTCGATGGTGGAAGGAATCGAGGCGCGCAGAAATTTCTGGCTCTCCTTGATCAGAGGGACCAGGTCCACCTTGACCCGCTCCCGTTTGGTTTTGCGGCTGAAGGTCAGAATCTGTTCGACCAGATGCTTGGCCCGATCGCAGGCCAGGAGCACGGAGTTCAGATTATGGGCCGCCTTGTCTTCTTCCTGACAGTCGAACAGGGCCAGTTGGGTATAACCGATGATGGCCCCGAGAATGTTGTTGAAGTCGTGCGCGATGCCTCCGGCCAAGGTGCCGATGGCCTCCATCTTCTGGGATTGAACCAACTGGTTTTCCAGGGCCACCTGTCGGGTGACGTCCCGCATGACCGAAACGTACCCGCCCGGTTCCCCGGCCTCTCCAGGTATGGGTGACACGGTCGCTTCCATCTCAATGGTCTTGCCGGCACGGGTCTTGTCGGTCAGGTGGCCGCGCCAGACCCGGCCGTTTCGGATGGCCTCCCATATTCCCTCTACGGACTCTTCACCCTGGAGGTCTCCCCGCAAGAACCCGGGCTCCAGGCCAAGCACCTCATCCTTTGAATAGCCGGTGGTGCGCTCGAAGGCCGGGTTGACGTATTCGACCAGCCCGTCCGCGCCGGTCAGAATGATGGCGTCGTCAGTGTTTTCGATGGCCGTCTTGAAGCGCAACAGGCGCCGCTCGGCCTCCCGACGGACCTTGACCTCGTCTTCCAACTGGAGCATCTTGCGTTCCAGCTTGCGGATCAGGGCCTGATTGTATTCCTGCAGATAGACGGCTTCACCCGGAGGTTCCTCGGAGGCGGCCTCCTCGCTTCCCTTGCTCTCCAGCACCCCGGCAACGGCCTCCATCAACCGGTCCGGCTCCATGGGTTTGGTCAAAAAGAGTTCGGCCCCCAGGCTGAGGCCGAAGTCGATATCCTTTTGATCGGTGTAGGTGGCGGTGAAAAAGATGAAGGGAATCCGGGCCAGGTCCTCGTCACGTTTCCATTCCCGGCAAAGGGTGAACCCGTCCATGACCGGCATGAGGATATCGCTGATGACCAGGTCCACGGCCACCGATCTGGCGGCCTGAAGGGCCTCCTTTCCGTTCATTGCGGAAACGACTTCATGTCCATGCCCGCCCAACAGGGCTTCGAGCATGTACCGGTTCTGCTCCAGGTCGTCGGCGATCAGAATTCGGGCCATGACTCACTCCTTGGCGTTCGCGGGTTCTATGAACCTGGAAATCTCGGCAATGAAGGTTTCCGGGTTGATCGGCTTTTCTATGTACCCGGTGCAGCCGGCCGCCAGGGCTTTTTCCTTGTCCCCGACCATGGCGTACGAAGTGACCGCCACGATCGGCGCCTCCCTCAGCCCGTCCGCCTCTCTCAGTTTCCCGGCCACCGCGTACCCGTCCATGCCCGGGAGCTGTATGTCCAAAAGGATCAGGTCCGGGGAGGCTTCCAGGGCCTTGTCGATACCCGATGCCCCGTCCCTGGCCTGAATGACCTCGAAACCCGCGTTCCTCAGGATAAAGTCCATCAGATATATGTTCTGCTCGTTGTCCTCGATGATCAGGACCGTTTTCCTCATGATCGCTCCTTTACCCGGTTTATTCACGGTGCCGGCTTTCGCTTCCGGCGAGGAAACCGGGGCGAAGCTGTATTATAATACTGCGAACCCCGGTTGACAAAGCCGGAGGCGAAAGCCGGCGCCGCCGTAGGTGAAAAAAAGCATGGAATTTTTTTTCGAACAAGAAATACACTCCGTCGATGGGCCGACTGCCCCAAATACAACATAACCAGTCGGTTATATGTGCTTTTCCAGTTTTCCATGGTTTTCTTCATGAATTAACCGGGTTAAACGTCCAGGGGCAGGTCTACAGTGAAGACGCTCCCTTTTTCAGGGCCCGGGCTCTCGGCCCGGATTCGGCCGCCCATCAGTTCGACCAGCTTCTTGCAGATGGAAAGGCCCAGTCCCGTCCCTTCGTATCGTCGGGCCAGGCCGGAGTCCAATTGCCGGAAGGCCTTGAACAGCGTTTGCACCTCGTCGGGTTTCAGGCCGATGCCCGTGTCGCTGACCCGGGTGACCAGGCGTCCCTTTTCAATCCGGGAGTCCACCCTCACCCAACCCTGGTCGGTGAATTTGATGGCATTGTTAATGAGGTTGATCAGTATCTGTTCCAACCTCCGGCGATCCGTTCGAATGTCCCCGATGGCCGGGTCCATCCTCGATGTCAGGGCCAGCCCCTTCTGCTCGGCCAGGGGCCCGACAAGGTCCAAGACCTTCCGGAGGGATTCATCGAAGCGGAAGGTATCGTCGGACAGTTCCAACTGACCGGCTTCGATCTTGGAAATGTCCAGCACGTCGTTGATCAGGTCCAACAGGTGGCGGGCGCTATTTTGGACCATGCCCAACTGCTTGGACTGTTCCTCGTTGAGGGGGCCCGGTAGTTTTTGCAACAGTATGCCGGTGAACCCGATGATGGAATTGAGCGGCGTGCGCAGTTCGTGGGACATCGAGGCCAGGAAGGCCGATTTGATCCGATCGGCGTCCATGGCTTTTTCCATGGCGATCTCGAGTTCGGCCGTGCGTTCGGCCACCCGGACCTCGAGTTCGGCGGCCTGGCGCTTGATCTGCTCGTACTGGCGGGCGTTCATCAAGGCCACGGCCAACTGGCCGGCCAGGGCTTCGAGAAATGCCGATTCCAGTCTGAAGTCCCTTTCTTCCTTGGACCCGAGGCCCAGAACCCCGATGATGTCATCTCCGATAAACAGGGGCAGAACGGCAAAGGAGGCCAGACCTCCCTCGCGGCCGGAACCATCTCCCCGGACATTTCTGGAATAATAAGGCCCCCCGTTTTCCAACCCGCGGCGGCACAGCCCTTCGACGGCGACCCGATTATCGTCCAATTCCAACTCATTGGCCGTAAAAAAGCCCTGGACCGCCAGAGCGCCGTCCTCCAAAAGGCTGATCGTGATCAGCTCGGGGGCCAAAATGCCGGAGAGGTGTCTGATCGCCGCTTCGGCGACCTTGTCCAAAGCCAGGTAACGGCCGGCCTCGCGAGCCAGGTTGTTCAGGGCGGTTATCTCCTGGATCGAGTGTTTAAGCGCCTCTTCGGCCCTCTGGCGCTCCCCGATTTCCTTCTCGATACGATCGACATAGTCGGCGTTGTCCAGGGCCAAAGCCAGGGTCCGGCCCACGGACAGAAAGGTCTTGCATTGTTCCTGACTGATGTCCTGGGTGGTCTTGAAGATGAGATTGACCACTCCGAGGACCGCGTCGCGCGAGAGCAGAGGGATACTGACCACGCTGGTAAACCCGTCCTTGAGCAGACCGGCCCGGACTCCGGGTTCCAGGCGCTCGTCCGAGTAAATGTCCCGGCTGATCACGATGTCCCGGGTCCGGACCGCCAGCCCGCTCAAGCTCCCCTCAACGGGTAGGTCCGCCGATTTTTCAAGGGTTTCCATCGAGAAACCGTGGTCTTCGATCATGCGGAGCCGGCCGGCGCCTTCCTCCAGAATATAGACCGAGATCGAAGGCGCGCCGGTATATTCGGCCAGTATCTCGACGGCCTGCCCGATAACCTCCCCCCGGTGGCGCGACTGGTGCAGTCGGGCGGCGATGTTGTTGATGGTTTCGAGCTGGGTCTGACGGTCCTTGAGATTCGCGATCATCTCGTTGAAGGCGTCGGCCAGCTCTCCCAAAGCATCCCGGCTGTCATAATCCACTTTCTGGTCGTAGTCCCCGGCCCCGATCCTTCTGGCCTGGACCGCCATGCCCCGCACCGGGCTGCTCAAAAACCTGGCCAGGGCCACGGCCAGGACCAGGCCGAGAATCATGGCCAGGCCGGTCACGGTCAGCGCCTTGGCCCGGAAGGATTCGACCTCGCGGACCACCGCCGCCGACGTGTAGCCCACGACCAGATCGCCGTACCGGTGTCCGTGTATCAGGAGGGTAGATATGAAAACCTTGATCGAGTTCCGCGGGACGGACAGCCGCTTGGCCAGCACGTCCGACTCGAAGTCCTGGGGCACGAACAACAGACCGTCACGGGAGTGGTCGCTGTGGGCCAGAATCCGATTGTCGCTGGCATCGACCACGGCCGCGAAAAGAATATCGTCGTCCCGGACCAGGCCGGCAACAAAACTATCCAACAGGTTCTTGTATATCACGTTCGCATTTGACATGGACAGGCTGGCCAGATCG
>JAHJTB010000216.1 GCA_018830135.1 Pseudomonadota bacterium
TCACCTCCGAACTGTTCGGCCACGAAAAAGGGGCCTTCACCGGGGCCTCACGCCGGCGGATCGGCCGTTTCGAACTGGCCAACGGCGGGACCATCTTTCTCGACGAGATCGGGGACCTGCCCTGGGAAGCCCAGGCCCGACTGCTGCGGGTCCTTCAAAACGGCGAATTCGAACGGGTAGGCGGCAGCGAGACCCTGAGATCGGATTTTCGTCTGATCGCCGCGACCAACCGCAACCTCGAGGAGGCGGTCCGTGACCAGGCGTTTCGGGCCGATCTGTACTATCGCTTGAACGTCTTTCCCGTTCACGTCCCCCCCCTCAGGGAACGAACCGGGGACGTGCCCCTGCTGGCCCATTACTTTCTGGACATTTACGGGAAAAAGATCGGCAAGGTCTTCACCGGAATCTCGGACGGCGACCTGGACCGCCTGACCGCCTATCCCTGGCCGGGCAACGTGCGAGAACTGGAAAACATTGTCGAGCGGGGGACCATTCTGAGCACGCCGCCCCGCTTTCGGGCGCCCCAGCTCGGGGGTGGACGGGTCGAGTCCGAACCGGCCGGCCAGACGGCCACCTTGCGGGAAAACGAGCGCCGACATATCCTCCGGGCCTTGCAGGAGACGGGCTGGAAGGTGCGGGGCCCGGGCGGCGCGGCCGAGCTTCTGGACCTCCATCCATCGACCCTGACCTTCCGGATGAACAAACTGGGGGTCAAGCGCCCCCCCAAACGCCGCAAATAGCCGGTCGTTCGATTTTCCTCCGTTTCGCCTTGCCGTTGCCCGGGCCGCTTTTTCCCGCTTGCTTTCATCGAATCTCCGGCATATGATTATTCCTGATAAAGAGGTGATGGCGTATGCTCCGCTGCTTCGTCATTGCATTGACCATCCTGGCCTTGGCCGCCCACGCCTGGGCCGGAACCGTCTTTATCGAAACCGCTTCAGACCCGGACCGATTCCTTCCGTCTTCGACCAACCACAGGGAAACACAAGATAAAACGGCATACCCCCTCAAGGCGGGATATTCGGACGGCGCGCAAGCGCCGCTGACGACCCTGCCCGGACATCGGCTCCGCCTCGGTTGTGAGGACGAACCCCAGCCCCTGCCCCGGTCCTGCCGGGCCGGTTCCTGCCACCCTGTGCAAACCGGCCTGAACGCATCGGGCCGGCGCCCGATTTCATCGGCGCGAGTCGAGGAGTTCCGTTCTCCCTGGCCCCAGTTATTCCTTCGTTCCGTCTCCCTCAGGATATGATCTCCCTCCCCGTCTTGTTTTCCAACAGGGCTTAATTCACGGCCCGGCCGCTGCCTCCTGCTTGGCCGAACCTCCATCCAATCGCATGTCTCGGGACCTCTGACGGCCCCCGAGTGACAAGGAGTGGCGATCATGAAGCAAGGAATCATGGCCTGGGCCATCGGCGGGTCGATCCTGGCCCTGGGCATCGGTTTCGAAGGATACGAAGCGTATGTCTATCTGACTTCAGGCGGCAACTATGAACTGGCCGGACTGACCACGATCAAGATCGGAGTGGGCTTTTTCATCATTCTGGTCGGACTGCTCGTGTGTTGGGCCGCGCGGGAGAGTCGGCGCTCGATGAATTGACAAGGTCCCCACTCTAGGGACCGGCCTGATTGACTGTCGGGGAGGAAAAGGCGACATGACGTTCAACGAGATTTTGGACATGATGTACGGCATCTTTCTGACCACGGGGATTGCCGCACTGAGTTGGAAACACGTACTGATGTGGGGCATCGGGCTCGTATTCATCTATCTGGCCATAAAAAAGGACTTCGAACCGCTGCTGCTTCTGCCCATCGGCTTCGGTATTTTCGTGGTGAATTTTCCTTTCGTTCCGCTGATGGGCTTTTCCCAGGGCCATCCCGAGCTGATCCGGGTTTTCTATCATTACGGTCTCGAGTGGGAGGTCGTGCCCTGCCTGATCTTCCTGGGTTTGGGGGCCATGACCGACTTCGGCCCGCTCATCGCCAATCCCAAGACCCTTCTCGTGGGGGCCGGCGCGCAATTGGGCGTCTTCATCACCTTCACGGGAACAGTCCTGGCCGGTTTCACCCTCAAGGAAGCCGCTTCGGTCGGGATCATCGGCGGGGCGGACGGGCCGACGACCATCTACCTGACCCAGGCTCTGGCGCCTCACCTGCTGGGAGCCAACGCCCTGGCCGCCTATTCGTACATGGCCATGGTGCCGCTGATCCAGCCGCCCATCATGAGAATGCTGACCACGCCGGAAGAGCGCCGCATACGGATGAGGCAACTCCGCCCGGTTTCGAAGTTGGAAAAGATCTTTTATCCGATCATCTGCACCATCGTCATCGCCTTGCTGGTCCCCTCCGTCATCCCGCTGATGGGCATGTTCATGTTCGGCAACCTGATGAAGGAAAGCGGGGTGGTCGGCCGCCTGACCGAGACCGCCCAGAATGCCCTGATGAACATCGTGACCATCTTGCTGGGTATTTCCGTTGGGGCGACCATGGAGGCGGAACGATTCCTGTCCTGGAAGCCGCTCTTGATTTTCGGTCTGGGCCTGCTCGACTTTTTCGTCTGCACCATGGGAGGCATCGTGACCGTCAAGATCATGAACCGGTTCGTCAAGGAAAAAATGAACCCCTTGATCGGCTCGGCCGGCGTCTCGGCCGTGCCCATGTCCGCCCGGGTCTCCCAACGAATCGGCCAGGAATACGACCGGAAGAACCATCTGCTCATGCATGCCATGGGCCCGAACCTGGCCGGGGTCATCGGCACGGCCGCCGCGGCCGGCATGTTCATCGCCATGTTTCGTTGATGGGTGAGGCCATGAAAAAAATACTGACGATTACGGCTTTGATCTGGATGCTCGGGACCCCGGCCGCCGGCGCCGCCGATTTCCTCGGCGCGCCGGTCATGTCCGGGGGGCGGACCATTTCCCAGTCGGAAAGGGAGCTGAAGACCGGTTACGGCCTGCCCGCGGCCCGGGTCGCGGATTACTACCACCAGGTCTTCGGGGATGCGGGTTCGAGCCTGAAAATCCGGGAACGGGGCGGACAGGTCTGGATCGAGGACTTCGAGGCCCGGCCGTGGCACAAGATCGTGATCGAATCATCACCGGCCGGGGAGGCCGTGGTTACGATCACCAGGGACAGTTGGACCTGGATTCTGACCATGCTGGTCTTCCGGTTTTTGGGGGTGTTTGTCG
Source organism: Pseudomonadota bacterium (assembly GCA_018830135.1). Lineage (GTDB taxonomy): Bacteria > Desulfobacterota > Desulfarculia > Adiutricales > JAGVGV01 > JAHJTB01. The sequence goes on from JAHJTB010000216.1 coordinate 3,186, forward strand.
TGCTCCTGGTTCTGTACCTGGCCTTGTCGATTTTCACGGCCATCCTTTACCGGAGTTCACGCCGGCCCGCCGGGAGCGAGGGCAAATGACCCGCCGCCGGGAAGTACGGTGATCGCGGTCGGCGGCCCGTCAGCCTCGGGCCGCCACCTTTTTGTCCATAATCTTCTTTCGCAGGCGGATGGTGCCGGGACTGACTTCGACCAGTTCGTCCTCTTTGATGTACTCGATGGCCTGTTCGAGGGTGAAGCGCCTGGGGGGCACGAGTCTTAGCGCCTCGTCGGAGCCCGAGGCCCGGATGTTGGTCAGCTTCTTCTCCTTGGTGATGTTGACCCACAGATCGTCCCGCTTGGCGTTCTCGCCCACGATCATACCCGGATAGACCTGGTCGCCCGGCTGGACGAAGATGGTCCCCCGGGGCTGCAGATGGAATATGGCGAAAGTCACCGCCCGCCCGGCGCGGTCTGAAACCAGGGCGCCGTTGGGCCGGGCGACGATGCTTCCCGCGTGGGGCGTATGGCCGATGATCAGCGTGGTCAGGATGCCCGCGCCCCGGGTGTCGGTCAGGAACTGGGAGCGGTAGCCGATCATGCCCCGGGTCGGCACCTCGAACTCCAGGCGCACGCGGCCGGTCCCGTGATTGACCATCTTGACCATCTTCCCCCGGCGCACGGACATCTTTTCGGTAATCACGCCCACGTATTCCTCGGGCGTGTCGATCACGGCCAGTTCCAGGGGTTCGGACAGGACTCCGTCGATCTGCCGGGTGATGATCCGTGGGTTGGACAGGGTCAGTTCGAACCCCTCCCGCCGCATGGTTTCGACCAGCACGGCCAGTTGCAGTTCCCCGCGCGCGCTGACTGAAAAGGAGTCCCGGTCCTCGCCCTGGTGCACGCGGATGGACACATTGTAAAGCGTCTCCTTTTCCAGGCGGTCCTTGATCTGGCGAGAGGTCAGCAGGCTGCCGTCCTGGCCGGCCAGGGGCGAGGTGTTCACCGAGAACTCCATGGACATGGTCGGTTCCTCGACGTGAATCCTCGGCAGGGCCCTGGGATTGTCCGGGTCGGTCAGGGTGTCGCCGATAAAGGCCTCTTCAATGCCGACCACGGCCGCGATCTCACCGGCCGACGTCTCCTGGCAGGCCACCCGTTCGAGCCCCTGGTAGGTGAAAAGCTGGCGGACCCAGGTCAGAACCGCCGGCGGGTCCCGCTTGATCAAGGACACTTTGGCGCCGACGCGCAGGACGCCGTTGACCATTTTGCCCACGGCGATCCGGCCGACGTAATCCGAGTAGTCCAGGTTGGCGACCAGGAACTGCACCGGCGCGTCGGGATCGTAGACCGGGGCGGGTATGTGATCGATAATGGCCTTGAACAGGGGCTGGAGGTCCCGGCCTTCGTCTTCCGGGTTCATCAGGGCGATTCCGGCCTTGGCATTGGTGTAGAGTATGGGAAACGCGAGCTGCTCTTCGGTGGCGTCCAGATCGATCAGCAGGTCGTAGAGCTCGTCGACCACCTCGTTGATCCGGCGGTCCGGCCGGTCGATCTTGTTGATAATCGCTATGATGGGCAGGTTCCGGGCCAGGGACTTGCTCAGCACGAAACGGGTTTGAGGCAGCGGTCCTTCCGAGGCGTCCACCAGAAGCATGACGCCCTCGACCATGTTCAACGTCCGTTCCACCTCGCCGCCGAAATCGGCGTGACCGGGGGTGTCCACAATGTTGATCTTGACCCCGCGATAGACCACGGCCGTGTTTTTGGCCATGATCGTGATGCCCTTCTCCCGCTCGAGGTCCAGGCTGTCCATGACCCGTTCGGCCACCTGTTCGTTGTCCCTGAAAATACCGCTCTGCCAGAGCATGGCGTCGACCAGGGTCGTCTTGCCATGGTCGACATGGGCGATGATGGCCAGATTTCTGATATCCGTCCGTTGGATCATGACTCGTTTTCCACCTTTCCCGGCCGCCCCCGAATCCGTCATCGGGGGGCGTAATGAAACCGGCCGCCCTGTGTACTACGATAAACCCGAAAATGCAACTCCAGGCGGGACCCGCCGAGCCGTTGCGGCCTCAGGGGCGGCCGGCCCCGAAACATACCCGGCGCATTGATTTCCGACCGCCATGGGCGGTGGAAGCGTGACGCGAGGCGATGCTTCGGGTTATAATCCGGAGGAACCCCTAATACCAATCATGTGGAGGACAGGTGATGATTCCATCCGCGGTTACGGACGAAGCAGCCATCTGGAGCCTGATGTGCCATTACTGCCATCTGGTCGACCGGGGCGACATGGCCGACGTAGTGGCCCTCTTCCACCCGGAAGGCACCCTGATTCTGCCTCCCGATCCCCCGGCCACGGGGCGCGAAGCCATGGCCCGGGCCTACGAGAAATGGGCTGAAGGGGCCCGGAAACCCACGGTCTGGCTCCGGCACCGCATCGACACGCCCTGGATTCGGATCGACGGGGATCGGGCCGTTTCCGTCTGCTACCTGACCGCCGATTTTTTGCTCCGCAAGAAACAACGGGTGCAGACCCTGGTCGGCCGTTACGAGGATGAACTGATCCGTCACGAGGGCCGCTGGATGTTCTGGCGGCGCGAGATCGTCATCGCGTCCCGGATCGACCTGGGCCCGCCCTTGTAACATGGAATTGCCGGCTCAGGCCGGTTCCGGGGCCCGCCGGTCGAACCAGGGCCGGGCCTGTTCCAGTTGGCCGGCCAACCGGAACAGGGTGGCCTCATCCCCGAAGGAGCCGATAAACTGGACACCGCAAGGCAGGCCGTCCGGGGTCCAGTGGAGCGGGACCGACATGGCCGGCAGTCCGCAGAGGTTGGCCAACTGAGTGAAGGGCGTCCGCTCCAGGCTTTGTCGGGCCATCTGTTCCACCAGGCCGGTGGCCTTGAGAAACCAGCCCGCCCTCAGGGCATTGACGGCCGACAACAAGACCGCCTCGGCCGGTTTGGGCTTCAGCTCGCCTATCCGGGCCGGGAGATGGGCGGTGGTCGGGGTCAGGTAGAGGTCGAACTTCTGAAAAAATCTCCCCATGATCCTCGAGGCCTTGTCCCATTGGCGCAGATTGCCCACCAGATGCCCTGACGAATAGGTCCGGCCCAGCAGCCCCAGCATCCAGGTCAGAGGCTCCACGTCTCCCGGCCGGGCCTTTCGGCCCAGGACCGCGGCCAGTTCCTCGATGTCCTGGGCCACTTCACCGAAGTACATGGCCAGATAGCTGTTGGCCAGGGCCAGACCGTCGACCTCGGGCCGGGCCTCTTCCACCCGGTGTCCCAAATCTTCCAGGAGCCGGGCCGCCTCTTCCACGGCCCGGCGGCATTCCTCGTGGACCGACATGCCGATGGGCGAACTGGTATTCAAGGCGATCCGGAGCTGTCCGGGAGCCGTGGCCGCCTCCTCGAGATATGGCCTCTCCGGCGGACGGATATGGTAAGGGGCGCCCGTGTCGGCGCCCTGGACGGCGTCCAGCGCGGCCGCGCTGTCGCGAACCGATCTCGTGATGACGTGATTCTGGACCGCCCCCTGCCAGACCAGGCCGTATTCAGGGCCCGAGGGATTTCGCCCCCGGGACGGCTTCAGTCCGAACAGTCCGCAGTAGGCCGAGGGGATGCGGATCGACCCGCCGCCGTCGCCCCCCGCGGCCATGGGAACCATGCCCGCGGCAACCGCGGCCGCCGAACCTCCGCTGGACCCACCCGGGGTGTGGCCTGTATTCCAGGGGTTGCGACAGGGCCCGAACAGGTCGGGCTCCGTCACCCCCATCAGTCCAAACTCCGGGGTATTGGTCTTGCCGATGATGACCAGTCCGGCCTTTTTGAAACGGAGGATCATTTCGCTGTCATGGTCGGGCCGGAAGTCCTTGAGGGCCTTGCAGCCGGAGCTCATGGGCGCGCCGGCGCAGGCATATTGCAGGTCTTTGACCAGCAGGGGCACTCCGCTGAACGCGGCTTGAGGGACAGGTCCTGAAGCCGCCTGGCGGCCCTGGTCGTACATGGGTGTGACCACGGCGTTGATCCTGGGATTGCCCCGCTCGATTCGGGCGATGGCCTCTTCGCAGAGTTCGGCCGGGGTGACCTGGCCCTCCCGGACCAGTTGGGCCAGCCCCAGGGCGTCGTATCGATCGTACCCGTCGAAACCGCTCATGGTTCACCTCCTCCGAACGTGGTTCGTGGTCCATGGCAATCGGCCGGCTTGGGCCGCGATTCAAACACTCCGGCCGGACCCGAGGCCCTCTCCGGGGTTGATAATGAAAACGGTCATTGCCCGATGGGACAATCTTAAGGAAATGATGGACCGGATGTCAAGGATGCAGGACCGGGGGCCAAGGTAAATTGGTTCTAGTTTTTGGTTTTGTTTGGGCGGGTGTTCTCAGTCATGCCGAAGTAATCGAAGACCATGCGTATGTTCATCATGAGCTGGCGGATTTTCTGGGCGACCTTTTTCCCGCCCTTGGATTTGATGA
>JAHJTB010000217.1 GCA_018830135.1 Pseudomonadota bacterium
CATGCCGGCGTAGTCAGAACCAGGAGGGACAGAAGCACCCCGAGCAAAAGGGCCAGGGAGACGACCGTTTTCGAGATTTCTCCGGGGATGAGGGAGCGGAGAAACAGACCGAAGCAGGGAACGACCAGGTAGAGGCCGATGTAGATGGACTGGTTCAGCAGGTTCCAGTCCAGGCCGGGCAGATACTCGACGATGTATGTTTCGCCGGTGGCCATGGTCCGGATCGATATCAACAGGCATAGCAGCCCGAAGTACAGAGGCGAGCGTTCCGCGGGCCGGAGCAGAAAAAGCCCCAGGTGGTAAAGGCCCATGATCAGAAGACTGCCGAACAGGAAAAACTGGAAATACAGATGGCCCTGTCTTTTCCTTGCCAATTGATCGGGCAGCCCCAGTTCGATGGCCTCCCAAAGCCCTCCCTGCCAATGGTCAAAGTTCGAGACGTGGATCAGGATGTCCAGTTGGTCGTACGGGGTGGAGAAGACGAACACGCCCGGTTCATACCCGGGCCGGGTGTCGGCCGGCGTCTTGCCGGGGAGGCCCGATGAGGCCAGCCGCTGGCCGTTGACGAACAGCCTGAAGGACGTGGCCGCATCCAGGCACTTGAGCGCGAGGTGGGAATAAGGCCGGTCAAGGAGAACCTTGAGCCGGTACGTGGCGAAGCCGAGGCCGGGTATTGGGCGGCCGTCCGCTAAAAATCCGTTCCAGACGCCCGGAACGGTGATCAGGCCGGATGAAGGCGGTGCTTCCTTGCGGGACGACGACGGGGCGGCGGCGTCCAGTTGCTGGGACCAGTAGAATTCCCATTCCCCGTTGAGCGCCACCGGGCCGTTCGTTCTGAAGTCCCATCCGGCCAGATTCAGAACCCCTTTTTGGGCCCGAGGGATGTCGGGGTGACTGCTCGGCAGTCCGCAGCCGCCGGCCCCTTGGAGCAGGAGGATAATGCAGATTGCCAAGACTGCCCGATTCGACGCTCTGGTCAAAGATCGAATCCCAACTGGTGTCAAACACCCCGGGACGCGGGTCGCGACCGGGATGGAACATTTTGCACACGTCCTCGTGATTCAGCCACGCCGGACAGCCCCGGATCGGCGGACCGAAGCGGTATGCCTGTGACAACGGATTCTAACGACCGATCGTTCGCGTGGCTTATGGTAGCCCGGAACGGGCCTCCCCGTCAATCGGAAATCCGGCCCGGCCGCAACCCCTGCCGGTGATTGGGAGCGGGCCCGGACCGCACTGTCGCGGCCTCTTGATCCGGATCACTTCCTGTGATAGGGAAAAGCGTATCCGCAATTGAAATGAATGCTGATTTGCGCAGAGCATGAAAATTTTCGGAGGGATGCCCTGATGACCGGTTCTCGAAAACTCCTGCTGGCCGCCGGCGGATCGAGCCTGCTGGTGGCGGTCTTCCAGGTCGTGATTTCCTTTTTCCCCGACGTCAGCCTGTATTTCGGGGCGCCCGAATTCCTGGTCGCCCGCCGCTTGCTGCTCCTGGCCGCCGGCCTGGTCGCGGGCCTGTTTTTTATCGGTTTCGGGCTGTATGGACTTTCCGGAGCCCGGGTCATCCGGCCTTTGCCTTGGCTCAAGGCCGGGCTGGCGGCCACCGGACTGATCTACACCGCGCGGGGCCTGGCCGTCATCCCGGTGCTGCTGATCCGTTTCGGGGTGCTCCGGACCGATGAACCTCTGATCGAGTCGGCCCTGATTTCATCCCTCGTGTCCCTGGCCATCGGCGGGTTGTATCTGGCCGGGACCATCGGGGCCTGGAAGGACCTGGCGCATTCCGGAACCATTTGATTCGGGCCGACCGCCGCATCCCGGAAGCGCGGCGATCGGCCCGGTTCTCGATCAGGCGGTCCGGGGCCGTCTCAGGTGTTGGCCAGGGTGCCGCCGTCCACGTACAGGCTCTGGCCGGTGATGAAGTCGGCCTGGGACGAGCACAGGAAAAGGACCGCGCCGACGATGTCCTCGGGTTCGGCCAGGCGGCCCATGGGGATGCGCGAGGTCAGGGCCTTTTCCACTTCCGGATTCGACCAGATCGGTTCGCTGAAGGGGGTCTTGGTCAGGCCGGGGCCGACCGCGTTGACCCGGATGCCGAAGGGCGCCCATTCCGTGGCCATGCACATGGTCAGCATCTTGACCGCGGCCTTGCTGGCGTGATAGGCGCCCATGCCCGCGCCGCCGCGCACGGCGCCCACGGTCGAAATGTTCACGATCCGGCCGCCCCCTTTTCCGGCCATGACCTTGGCCGCGGCCCGGGACAACAGAAAGGTCCCCTTGACGTTGGTGTCGAATATTTTGTCGAAACCGTCCTCCCGCAGGTCCATCAGGCTGCGCAGGAAGCTGCGGGCCGCGTTGTTGATCACGATGTCCACCGTGCCAAAGGCCTCGACCGCGGCCTGGACCAGGGCCTCGATCTGATCGCTCTGGGTCAGGTCGGTCACCCGGACCAGGGTCTCCCCGCCGCCGTCCCGGATTTCAGCGGCCACGGCCTCGAGTTCGGCTTGGCTCCTCGCGGCCAGGACCACCTTGGCCCCGGCCCCGGCCAGGCCCAGGGCCAGGGCCCGGCCGATGCCTCTGCCCGCGCCGGTCACGATGGCCGCCTTGCCCGTCAAATCGAATTTGTCCGCCATGAGATCAAACCTCCATCGTCCTTATATGAATGAATCATTTTTATACCAAGCCGGCCGGCCCGTCAAATCCTGAACGAGGAACGATCCGCTCTTCCGCCCGGGCCGGATTTGGGGTACAATGCAAGCAGGCCCAAACGGCCGGGAGGAAGGGACCGAAGCATCAGCCGCATCGAAGGACAGACCCAGGGACTCAAGCCCAGCCATCTGGATCGGCTCCGGCGCTTCTATCGCCGCCGGGTTCCGCCCGACCGGATCATCGGGCCGGAACTGGCTCGGGAAATGGCCGAAGTCTCCCTGGAAATCGGACGTCAGATCGGCCTGCTCCTGGACCGCTCCGGGATGGTCGATTCCGTAATCGTTGGCGACGGGCGGGGGCTGGTTCTCCCGGACACCGGTCGCCAGCGCGGCGGCCTGACCCGACTCAAGGGCCTGCGCCTTGTTCACACCCACCTGACCGGCGACGGACTCGATCAGGACGACCTCAACGACCTGGCCCTGCTTCGCCTCGACCTCATCGCCGCCCTCATGGTCAGGTCGGACGGACGGCCGCCGTCCATGGAAGCCGCCCACCTCCTGCCCGTCAGTCAGGGGGATGTCGGCGTGGCCCGCCTGTCCGCCCCCCACGTCGCGGCCCTGGACCTGGATTTCGCCGAACTCATCCGTTCCCTCGAAGTCGAGTTCAACCGGCGGCAGGAGGCCGTCAGGCGGACGGACAGCCGGGACCGGGCCTTGATGATCGGGGTGTCCGCCGCGCCCCGGGCCGAGGCCGAAGACCATCTTGACGAACTCGATGAACTCTCCCGGACCGCCGGCCTCGAAATCGTGGACCGGCTCCTGTTTCGGAGACGGAGCAAGGAAGCCCATCTGCTCAGCACCCAGCGAATCGGCCAGCTCAACATCCGGGCCATGCAGACCGGCGCCGACCTCCTGCTCTTCGACGTGGACCTCAACCCGGCCCAGATCAACTGGCTGACCGAGCAGACCGAACTGCGGATCATCGACCGCACGCAGCTTATCCTGGACATATTCGCCCAGCGGGCCCAGACCCGGGAGGGCAAACTCCAGGTCGAAATGGCCCAGCTCAAATACCTCCTGCCCCGGCTGGTCAAAAAGAACACGGCCATGTCCCGGCTGACCGGCGGCATCGGGGGCCGGGGACCGGGCGAAACCAAACTCGAAATCAATCGCCGGCGGGTCCGGGAACGGATCACCCGGCTGCAAAAAGACCTGGACCGGATCAAGGACCAGCGCGGCCGCCACCGGGACCGCCGCGCCCGGGCCGGCCTGCCCATCATCTCCATCGTCGGTTACACCAACGCCGGCAAATCCACCCTGCTCAACAACCTGACCCGGAGCGAGGTCATGGCCGAAGACCGGCTCTTCGCCACCCTGGACCCCACCAGCCGACGGCTCAGGTTCCCCAGGGACCGGTCCGTGATCATCACCGACACCGTGGGCTTCATCCGGGACCTGCCCGCCGATCTGTTCGAGGCCTTTTCCGCCACCCTGGAAGAACTGTCCAGCGCCGATCTCCTGCTCCACGTCATGGACGCCTCCAACCCGCGCCTCGATGACAACGTGCGCATCGTCGAAGACCTGCTGGGCCGGCTGGACCTGGCTCAGACCCCGGTGGTGCGCGTCCTGAACAAAATCGATCTCATCGGCCCGGACATGGCCGCCAACCTGGCCCAACTCCACCAGGCCGTTCCCATTTCGGCCCTCGAACCGGAAACCCTGCCCCGCCTCATCACGGCCATGGCCGAACGTCTGGGCTGGAACGATTCCGTGGCCCGGGAATGACGGCCAACCCGATTTGTTCATGGAAATCATCCTCTACCAACCGGAAATACCGCCCAACACCGGCAACGTGGCCCGGCTCTGCGCCGCCACGGGAACCCCGCTGCACCTCATCGAACCCCTGGGCTTTTCCCTGGAAGACCGGTATCTGAAACGGGCCGGCCTGGACTACTGGCCCAGCGTGGACCTGAGGGTCTGGCCCGACTGGGAACGATTCGCAAACGACTGGCCGGGGCTCCGACTCGTCTTCACCTCGGCCCGGCGCGGCCTGCCCCTCCATCATTTTCAGTTCCGGCCCGGCGACGGCCTGGTCTTCGGCCCGGAAACCCGGGGCTGCCCGCCATGGCTCCTGGACCGCTACCCGGACCGATTGGTCAACATCCCCATCTGGGGACCGGTGCGCAGCCTGAACCTGTCCACGGCCGCCGGGGTGGTCCTGTACGAAGCCTTGCGCCAGACGGGCGCTCTGGATCGGGATTTGGAAAAAAATGAGCCCGGGCAGGGGAACCCGGGCTCGGACCAGGGTAAGCAGGTCAGGGCCAGGGGGGTGGCCCATAAGGAAGGTCTATATTGATAAATTAAATAAGTCAAGCGAAAAGTATAATCGAATTTACGCAATCGTTGAAACTGCCCGACGGCCTCGCCTGGGGCTCAATCCGGACCTGACTCGAACCAGCTGACCGGCCACTTCTGGTACTCCAGAACCACCGCCTTGGCCTGGGCCCGGTCCTCCCACCAGGCATCGGGATCGAAGGGGTCGTACCGGCTGGGCAGGCTGATGACACGGACCTCGGGCCCCAGGACCCGGGTGAAGACCATCCAGGCCCGGGCCGAATGGAAGCGGGACGTGACCAGGATGATGGACCGGGCCGGCCGTTCGGCCATCCAGGCCCGGAAACGACGGGCTTCACTCACCGTGGAATCCACAAAGACCGGGTCGCGAATGATCGCCTCGGACGGGACGCCTTTGGCCGTCAGGATGCGATAGGTCAAGCCCCATTCGCCGGTATCGGACAGGTCGAGGTCGTCGACCAGATCGGCCCCGGCCAGATAGCCCCGGCTCATGAAGATGCGCGGCGCCAGCCCCTGCTTGTAATAATCCGCCGCGGCCAGGGACCGCGCCACCGGGCTGCCGGCCAGGAGCACGATCAGGTCGGCCTTTTCCGGCGGGTCCTGCCGGACCAGACCCTGCCCGATCGCCCGCAGGATCGGGCCTTGCAGGGCGACAAGCACGACGATCAACAGAATGATTCCGTTGAAAATTCGTTTCCAGCGCGCCGACCGCGCCGGTTCGATGGGCTCAGGCCCCGGCGGGGCCGGTCCGGGCGCCTGACTTTCGGTCCGGTCCGTTTCTTCCATGATCCACTATTGTAAAAGGCCCGGCCGCGTTTGCCAACGGGTTTTCAGGCCCCGGCCCCGGGCGGCAGGAAAAAAAAGAGGGGCCCGGCCCGGGATGGGCTTGCCAAGGGTCGGGATTTGGTCTATATTTTCGACGCGGTTGTCGCCGGCGTAGCTCAGTGGTAGAGCAGCTGATTCGTAATCAGCAGGTCGCGGGTTCAAATCCCATCGCCGGCTCCAAGAAAACAAAGGATTTCTGGTATTTACACTGGAAGCCCTTTTCTGCGTACCTGGGCAAACCTGGGCAAAATCGGGCAGTTTGGCCAGCAAAATCTAGGCAGTTGGGTGGGGAGGGGGGATGTGGACGGAGTTGTATAACCATGAACCTAACCGGACATGAAATTCATTTTTCTTGAACGGAAAGTGATTTTTGACTAACATTGTCAAAAAGCACTTGAAAAGGAGACACTTATGACCTACCCGAACTATCAGGATATTGAAGTCCCCTTACTTGTTGAAATTTACAAAAGAGGTGGCAAGGTAAGACCCTCCGAACGCGGAGGCTACCCCAAAGATATCTACGAAACCATGGCAGACTTCTTTCAGTTATCCAAGGAAGAAAGGGAAAGAGATATTGAGGTCGGTGGAAAGGTTGAACCCAAATGGAACAATATGGTCAGGTGGGCGCGACGGAAGCTGAAAGATAACGGATATTTGGTATCGCCTTCAAAACATGGCGTCTGGGAAATCTCAGATGAAGGTAAAGTGCATGTTGAAAACCTAATAAAAAACAGGAAGATATAATATGTTCTAATACCATATTGAATCGATCTAACCGTTAGCCGAGGGAATCATAAAATACCCAGTGGAAAAAACGGAGCAGTTTTCTGTTCGGCTTTTGACAAACAAACCCACCGAAAAAATATCACGACTCATCGACTTCCTCGACTGCCCGGACTCCGTATGTGCGTGTATCCGGCCCCCTGTACACGGCTGCCACGACTTGTTCCATGCCATCCATGACCAGCCAACTACCACCAGGACCCATATCGGATTTCTGGTCCAGGCAGGACTGATCCAGATAAATCCACCGAAAATCCCCGTTTATTCCCGGAAATTCTGGGGAAAATATTCCATCTGAACCAAGAATCCATTGCCCCCGTCCATCATGGTCATGACTTGGACGCCCCGTCGAGTGTGTGACCGGGTCCCTACCAGTCCATGAAGGGGTCGACCTTTACAAAAAATATTATAGCCCCCCTTCCAGAAAGGAGGTAATGCCCGTCAAATAAGGATTTCCTACCCGCCGATTTATCCCACCTTTGACCGCGCGCATATCTGGACACCGGTGTCCTCCAAGTGATGCAGCCCGGAGAC
>JAHJTB010000218.1 GCA_018830135.1 Pseudomonadota bacterium
AGTATCGGTGATCCTTGCCGTCCTTGCGTCTGTTCGTCTCTCTCAGGAACATGCCCCCATTCTGGCATCCCTGAAATCACCTCCGCAAGAGGGTAGGTCTTCACCACAAGCGATTCTGAAAATCCAGACCTTATATTTCAGGCACTTGCGGCGAAAACCCGCCTCAAAATACCTCCGTTCGGCCGCGAATAGCGAAAGTCGGGCTAGACACCCATTCTTTAAGTCGGCCGACAAATGACCATGGACATAGAATCGACATAACAATGCCGAATCTCCCGTAAGCTGGGTTAGCGAAGCGTAACCCGGCATAATCTTGGCGGCCTGAAATGATTGATAAAAAATGGATGTCTGTTAATAAATCGCTGTTGATTGCAGCACTGGTTTTCCATTGCCAACCCGGCTTATCATGCTATCTGTTTTTCCAGGTTGCATTCCATTTTTCATGGGTGGAGCAGACCTCCGCAAGATATTCCTCGATCCAGTCTTCGATATCGGGGCTGATGTAGAACCTGGGCTCCATGAGCGGGTCGTCAGCCGAAACAGCGCCCTCGCTGACCGCCAGGTCGAACAGCGGTGAATGTGGCATCAACCTTATCCCCGCGCAGAAATCAAGCATCATGGGTTTTCGTGCTTCGAGGAATCGGATGGACTCTTCCACCGTCTCCCGGTTCTCCCCGGGGGCGCCGAACAGCAGGGACAGGACGTAGCTGATTTCCATCTCCTCCAGCATGATCAGGCAAGCCTTTAATTCATCCTTGCTGAATCCCTTTCGCAGGACCTGGAGCATCTTTTCAGAACAGACGTCACAACTGGGCGAGGCGGTCACACAGCCTGATTTTTTCATCAGTTCAAGGAGGATAATAGACAGGACACCCAAGGTTTGGCGACTAATTTATGGGTGTCTCGTCTAAGCCGAGATGTCTATATAATGCGATCTTAGACGCCGGAGCCGAAAGGTGAACCTCAACCGGTCATACCAGCTGCCCGGAGCATCTTTATTTTTCCATTGCCAAGAATCACTCGCTCGGAAGGCTGGCCCCCGCTTAATCCGGGTTACCTGCTCGAAAGAGCCGGATGCGGTAACGCCGCACGTCCGGATCTGTGAGGGTGAAATCCAACAATGGATGCACTTCTCGATTAAACAAATAATGATTCAATAAATAATCATGTTAAGTCGGGCGGTTTTCGTGATATCATTTGTCGCCAGAGTAAAAAAAATTTCCGTTGAGGTTTTTATGACCCAGTACTCGCAACTGACCGACTGGGGGGGTACAGGCCCGCTTGTCCACATCGCCCACGCCATCGGCCTTTCCGCCGGCGTATACACCCCATTTGCGGAAAAGCTTAAGCCCTATGTTCACCCGGTTGGTCTCGACCTTTGCGGACATGGGAAATCACGTATCCCTCAGGCGTCGTTAAAGTTAAAAAGCTGGGATATTTTTTATGACCAGCTTGAAGACTTTTTTCATGGCCTCGGCAGGCCTGTGATTGCCATCGGCCATTCCATGGGTGGAACCGTCAGCCTTGTGGTGGCCGCCCGTAGGCCTGACTTGGTCTCGGCCTTGATTCTTATCGATCCCGGGGTAATGCCTCCGGCGTGGCGACCCTGGGTTTGGCTAGCTCAGCACCTCGGCCTGGCCATGCACGCGCCATTTGTCGTCCGGGCCGCTAAAAGGAGAAGTCATTGGCCGGACGCTCGCACTGCCTCTGAAGACATTATAGGGAAAGGACCGTTCAAGCCTTGGCGCCATGAATTTGTCCAAGCCTACCTGTCACATGGAACCATCGTTAATGATAAAACCGGGGATGTTCAGTTAGCCTGTAATCCGATATGGGAAGGCCGATGCCTGGCTATGGCGCCTACGAACATTTGGAGATACGTTCCGCTGGTCAAGGCGCCGACGCTCATCCTGTATGGAAAGAGATCAACGACATTCCTGCCGTCCGTAGTCCGAGGTTTTCAGGCTTCTCTTCCAGATGCCGAAATCAGGCCGTTTGATGATACTGGCCATTTCATACCCATGGAGCGCCCCGAAGAATGCTCGAACGCGATTATCGATTTCCTGAGATACTGGAAACTCGCCTAATCCCCCCGGCCATTACGGTCCGGTTGTTAGTCGAATAATAACATCTGATTATTATGGCCATCCTCATTCTAAACTGAAATTGGCCCCCTGGAAGGTCTGCAACAACCTCTTAACCGGACATCCATTTATCAGTCAGCCCCAAACAGCATGTCGTAATCCAACAGATGGATGTCAATCATAAAGGAAGTTTTGGGCTTGACCGTGAACTACTGAGTGGATTACTATACTTAAAATTGGAAAAATACCTGATTTTCAGGTAGATCGATCATGAATCGGAACAGGCGGGACACCCATGAAAACCCGACAGACTGATTCGATGGAAGAATGGAAGAGTTGCCAATGACCCTATTGACCATTGATCATGACAAATGCAAAAAGGACGGCCTCTGCGCCCTGGACTGCCCGGTGGGGCTTATTCGAATGGACACGGAGGGAGACGGTTTCCCCGTGGAGGTTGCCGGAGCGGAATCCGCCTGCCTGAAATGCGGCCACTGCATGGCCGTCTGCCCGCACGGCGCCTTGACCTTGGACAGGTATCCGGGCGACGCATTCCCGGAGATCGACAAGGAGTTGACGGTTGGCACGGCCCAGGCCATCCAGTTCCTGCGCACCCGACGGTCCATCCGGCACTACAAAGACCGCCCCGTGGAAAAGGCGACCATTGAATCGCTTATCCAGGTTGCCCGGTACGCCCCCACCGCCGGGAATTCCCAATCGGTCCAGTGGACGGTCTTCACCAATCCGCCGGATTTGAAAACAATCGCCCAACAGACCATCGACTGTCTGCGCGATATCGTCGAAACGCAACCCACGGGAACCTACCCGCCCTACTTCCCTTTGATCCTGGCGGGTTGGGATATGGGAGTCGACACCGTGCTCAGAGGCGCGCCCGCGCTGCTCGTGGCCTCGGCTCCCCAGGAAAATCTCAGCGGACTGGTGGATGTGACCCTGGCCTTGTCCTATCTGGAACTGGTCGCCGTGCCCATGGGACTGGGCACCTGCTGGGTCGGCCTGGTGCGGCGGGCCCTGACCATGTGGAAACCGATCCAGGAAACCATCGACCTGCCCCAAGGGCACGTTCACTTTTATCCCATGATGCTGGGCCACCCCCAGTTCAGATATCACCGCCTTCCCGAACGCAGGGAGCCGACCATCAACTGGCGTTAAGCCGGATTGTCCAATGGCCTGAATACCCATTTATGATGACCGAATAAAAAAAACGGGGCCCGGCAAGGCCCCGTCTTCGGTTTTCAGCCCCCCAACTCGGGGGAATCGTCAGGCCGCCTCGACCCGGCAGCGAACGTACCGGTGCAGGGGCGTGGCCGCGAGCCGGTCGCGATGGGTGTTCTTGGCCAGTCGATTGGCGTTGGCCCCGTAAACCTGGCCGTCAAAGACCAGGCCGAACCCGTGGGGGATCATGACGTAGCCCGGCCGGGTGTATTGGGTCACTTCCAGCTCGATGGTCTCCTGGCCGGCCTCGGTGAAGACCTTGATCATCTGTCCGTCCTGGAAACCCTGCTTTTCCGCGTCGTCGGGATGCATCAGGGCCGTGCAGGCCCGTTTGCCTTCGTTCCAGACGGGATTGCGCATGCCCGTGTTGGCGTTGTAGTCCATGTGCCGCCCCGAGGACATGATCAGCGGGTAGGCCGCTTCGTCCTCGCTCAGAGCCTTGACTTCCGGGGCCGGCTCGATCTCCCGGAGCCAGTCCGTCATTTCGGGAACGTCCAGGTTGATCCGCCCGTCCGGCGTGGCCAGGGCCTGGAACTGGTCCCAGGCCTCCGGCTCGACCCGGCCCAGCCACATGCCGCCCGGCCGGTCCAGGGCCGCCTGAAAGACCTCTTCCCCCAGAGCGGGCCCGGGGTGAAATCCCACCCGTGCGGCCATTTCCTGGACCTTGGGGGACAGGGTCTGCACCATGCCCCAGAGGGCGGCCAGTTGCACGGAACCCAGTTGTTTCCCCAGGGTCTTGCCCACCACGTAGGGCAGTTTCCGGGCCGCGGCCGGATTGGCGCCCAGAAACTCCATGAGCGCCGCCCCGTACTTCAGCCGGTCGCCGCTGTCGGCGGCCTGGTACAGGGCGGCCGGGATTTCCGGGACCTGCCCCAGGCGGTCGGCCAGACGGAGGAAGATTTCCCCGGCTTCCAGGGGTTCCCCCTCCGGTTCGACCACGGGCTGGCGATACTGGAGGAAGATTTCCGGGAAACCGCCCCAGATGCCGCCGTCCCACGATTCATAACCGGATCGGGCCGGGAGGACGTAATGGGCCAGGGCCGATGTTTCGGTCATGGAGATTTCCACGGAGACCAGAAGGTCCAGGCGTTTGAAGGCCGCTTCGTAGGCCGAGGTGTCGGCGTACGAGCGCAACGGGTTCGAGCCGGAAACTATGACCGCCCGGAGCCGGTCCGGATGATCGGACAATATTTCCTCGGGCATGACGTTGGGCGGATACACGCTGGTGATGACCGGGAAGTTTGTGACCTGGGTCCGCCAGGACCGGGCCTCCCGTTCGTCGGGGCTCTCCCGCTTCCTGCCCCCGCCGCTCAGGCCGATGGGAAACA
This sequence comes from Pseudomonadota bacterium, assembly GCA_018830135.1. GTDB lineage: Bacteria > Desulfobacterota > Desulfarculia > Adiutricales > JAGVGV01 > JAHJTB01. Next base: position 4,646 of record JAHJTB010000218.1, read on the forward strand.
CGTTCCCGCCCAACACGCCGATCCGGCCGCAGACCGCCCGGAGCACGTTCTCGAGGTAGGAGATCAATGTGCTGTGCCGGGTCATCAGCACGCCCAGGTCGCTGTGATGGCTGGACCTGCGAGTGGTAAAGAGCCGGCAGACCTCCCGGACCCGGTCGAACTCCAGCTCGCAGACCTGAAGGGCCGCCCGGGCGTCGAAACCGGCGAACAACGGCCGCACGGCCTCGAATCCGCTGACATGCCGGTCGATGTAGTCCCGGTCCTGCCAGCCTTCGTTCAGGATGATCGAAATCATGGCCCGGTAAAACAGGGCGTCCGTGCCCGGCCGGATCGCCAGATGCATGTCCGCGATCCGGGCCGTTTCCGACAAGCGGGGGTCGACGACCACCAGCAGCTTGTCCGGGTCCTTGGCGAACCGGTGCAGGACCCGGCGCGCCTGCGGCGTATGGTGGCTCATCATGGGGTTCCAGCCCACCGTGAGGAGCATGTCCGTCTCTTCCATGTGCGGGTGGCTGTGAAGGTTCTGGTTGCCGAAGGTCTTGCCGTCCACCCAGTACCGGCCGGTCAGCTCCTGGGCCAGGGCGGTGTAAATATACTGGGAGCCCAGCCCCCGCAGAACGCCGGCCGCGAAAGCGCCCTGGACCGGGCAGCCCAGGTTGCCCCCGCCCATCATCAGGGCCAGGCAGCGCGGGCCGTGTTCGCCAGCCAGGGCCGAAAGCCTGGCCGCAACTTCTTCAATGGCCTGGTCCCAGGAAATCCTTTCAAAACCGTCCCCGACCTTTTTCAGCGGATGCATGAGCCGGTCGGCGTGGTGCTGATAGTGCTTGATGTTCAAGCCCTTGCGGCAGGCATACCCCTCGCTGCGAGGGTTGTCCTTGTCCCCGCGAACCCGGGTGATCCGGTTGTCCTCCACCAAGACCTCCAGGCCGCAGATGTTGGCGCACAGCACACACGTCGTCTTTTTCCACTGCCCCATGATGCCCTCCTTGAACCCGGTTACTGCCACCGCCCGCCGCGCGGGTCGGCCGGACGGCCCCGGATTCGGACGCCGCCCCGGATTTGGTTTACATACGAACTATTTCCTTAAAAAAAACCGGCCGATGCCCGCCGATTCCGCCCCGTCAGACCATGTCCAGCAGCATCCGGCGCAGCAAAACCTTTTCTTCGACCGTGAATCCGGAAAGCAGCTCCTCGTTGGCCTTTCGGCGCTCCTCGATCAGCGTTTCCTTCAACCCGTCGGCCTTTTCGGACGGGTAGATTCGGATCATGCGCAGGTCCCGGTCGTCCTGCTGCTTGAGTATCCAGCCCGATTCGGCCATCCGGTCCAGGATGCCGGACAACGAGGCCTTGTCCATCCTCAACAGTTTGCCGATCTTGACCGCCGTGATGCCCGCCTCCTGCCAGAGCACTTCCAGGACCACGTACTGGGCGTTGGTCAGGCCGTAAGGCTTGAGACGATTCTGAACCAGATGATGGCCCCGCTGGTAGGCCTTGCCCAGCAAAAATATGTGACAGTCCGTTTTGATCTTCTTGGGACGGGTCATGATTTATCCGTTCGTATACGAACTTATATGACGACTCCGGGGCTGTCAAGAAAAAACGTCGGCCCGGTGTAACCAGTGAATCGTGACGGCCCGGACCGGTCGGGACCGTCTTCCGGTGTCTGATTTGATTGGAATTTGTCCATTATGCGTTGACAAATTCCTCTCCGAATCGACGGTCCGGCCGGGGCCGCCGGATTGAATTCATCACAACGACTTGATATCATATAGAATGTTGTATATTTAACTCCGGGGCGCTTTTTGGCACTTTTCTTGCCATTCTCTGGAGTCGGGCCTCCGGGGTCCGCCCGGGACATGGCGGATTTCGGAAAGGTTCGCCCGGCCGGGCGGACCGGTCCCGATCCCTTTGGCAAAAGGAGATATCCTTGCGTTTGGAAACATCCCGATGGTGGGCCCGGCTGGAATCCAGGTATCTGCCGGCCTGCGTCTGGCAAAGCGACCTGCTGACCCTGTGGCGGGAACGGATACTCATGGTCATCTGCCTGACCGCCTCGTTCCTGGGCCCCATCGCCCTGATCCCGTCCCTGATCCTGGCCTGGTCGCAAAAGCGCTGGGACATCATCGTCCTGGACCTCGCGGCCTACCTGGTGGCCGTCTTCATTCTTGTCGGAAGACGGATCGCGTTCATTATTCGGGCCGTAATGTCCTGCTTCATGTTCTATTTTCTGGGCGTGGGCCTGCTGATCAGCCTGGGGCCTTTCGGGGCCGGGTACATCTGGCTGTTCGGCGCTTCGGTCATGGCCGGCGCCATGATCGGTTTCCGGGCCGCGATCTGGGCCCTGATCCTCAACGTTCTGGCCATGTCCGCCGTGGCCGTGATGATTTTTTTCGATCTGCTGCACTGGACGGCCGAGATGAAAGACCCCTTGAGCGTCTGGGCGGTCATGATCGTCAACTTCACCCTGGTCAACACCCTGGTCACCCTGGCCTCGGCCATCATGCTCCGGGGCCTCAAGAGCGCCCTGTCTTCGGAAAAAAAGATCAGCGACAGCCTGCGCCTGAGCGAAAAGCGGTTCAAGGACATGGCCAACCTGCTGCCCACGATCATCGTCGAGGTCGATTCCGACGGGCGCATCACCTACAGCAATCAGGCCGGGTTCGAAACCTTCGAGATTTCCCCCGGTGAAAGGTCCGAGGGCCGTAACATCACGGACTTCATCGTCGAAGACGACCTGCCTTCGGTCATGGACACCTTCCGCCAGGCCACGGAGCAGGGCCGCTTCCCGGGCGGGGCCGAATACCGGCTCCACACCCGAAAAAACCGGGAACTGACCTGCTTCGCCCAGGCCCAGCCCATGTATTACCATGATCGAATCACGGGCGTCCGGGCCTCCCTGATCGATATCACGGAGATCAAACTGACCCAGATGCATCTCGAGGCCAGTGAAGAAAAATACCGCAACATTCTGGAAAGCATCGCGGAAGGGTACTATGAGGTGGACCTCTCGGGCCATCTGGTCTTTTTCAACCAGGGGATGTTGCATATTCTGGGCTATTCGGCCGAGGAACTGTCCGGAATCGACTACCGCCGGATCATGGACGCCGACATGGCCGAAACGGCTTACCGAACCTTTGTCCAGGTCTATGAAACATCCCGCCCGTCCCATGCCCTCGACTGGATCGTCATCCGCAAGGACGGCAGCCAGCGGAACATCGAGACATCCCTGTCCCTGATCAGGGACCTGGACGCCAGGCCCGTCGGTTTCCGGGGCGTGGCCCGGGATGTGACCGAACGGAACAAGTTCTTCGAGGCGGAACAGAAACGGGTCCGGGCCGAAGCGGCCAATCAGGCCAAGAGCGACTTCCTGGCCAACATGAGCCACGAAATCCGGACGCCCCTCAACGCCATCATCGGCATGACCGAACTGGCCCTCAACGATGACCTGAGCCCCCGGCAGAAAAAGATACTCGAAACCATCACCTCCGAGTCCGAGGCCCTGGTGACCCTGATCAACCGGATTCTGGACTTTTCCAAGATCGAAGCCCGAAAACTGGAGATCGAGGCCATTCCCTTCGACCTGGACTACCTCATCGAGGACGTAGCCGACGGCGCGGCCATCGAGGCCCAGAACAAAGGGATCGAGTTCATCTCCTACCTGGACCCGGAGGCGCCCACCCGGCTGGTCGGCGACCCGGGCCGGATTCGCCAGGTCCTTAACAATCTTCTGGGCAACGCGGTCAAATTCACCCAAAAGGGCGAAATCTACCTCAAGGCCGAACGGATCGCCCTGAACGGCGGCCGGGTCACCCTGCGGTTTTCCATCAAGGATACGGGTATCGGCATCCCGATCGAAAAGCAGCGGATCATATTCGACGCCTTCACCCAGGCCGACGGCTCCACGACCCGGCATTACGGAGGCACCGGGCTGGGCACGACCATTTCCAAAAAGCTGGTCGAACTCATGGGCGGACGAATCGGCCTGGAAAGCCGGGCCGGGCACGGCAGCAACTTCTGGTTCACCCTGGGCCTGGACCTCCAGCCGAAAACCGAACGCCCGCGCGAACTCAAAACCCTGGACCTGACCGGCCAGAACGTCCTGGTCGTGGACGACAACTCGACCTACCGCCAGGTCCTGACCTCATACCTGAAAGACCGGGGCTGTCTGGTGGACGAGGCCTCCAGTCTGGAAGAGGCCCTGGCCGTCCTGGCCGACCGGAATCGGGCCGGCCGGAAAATCACCCTGATCCTGACCGATCTGCAACTGTCCGACCGGACCGGCCTGGACCTGGCCGGTTCGATCAAAAACCAGCCGTCCTTCCAGACCATCCCCATCATCCTCCTGGCCAATGTCGGGCAGATCGGCGACGGCCTGCGATGCCGGGACATGGGCATCCAGGGCTACCTGGCCAAACCCGTCCGCCGGGAGGACCTGTACAAGGTCGTCGGCGTGGTCCTGGGCCTGCCCGACCGGGAAACGACCGGCCGGGAAAGCCCCCTGGTGACCAAACATCTGGTCTCGGAACTGCACCGTCCCCGGGTTGCCGTCCTCCTGGTCGAGGACTACCCCACCAGCCGCATGATCGCCTCGGAACATCTGAAAGAGGCGGGCTACCGGGTCGTACTGGCCCGGAACGGCCATGAGGCGGTCGAGGCCTTCCGCAACGCGCCCGTGGACCTGGTCCTCATGGACATCCAGATGCCGGTCATGGACGGGTACGAAGCGACCCGGAGAATCCGGGCCCTCGAGGAAAAAGGATGCGAAAGCCCGCCCGGGCCTGCCCGGGGTTCGCATTGTCCGATCATCGCCATGACCGCCCACGCCTTCAACGGGTACCGCGACAAATGCCTCGAAGCCGGAATGGACGACTATATCACCAAACCCGTTCGCCGGCGCGAACTGCTGGCCATGGTCGGGAAATGGTCGTCTTCGTCCGAACCCCTCTCCACGAACCCGGCCGGCGAAGCCCCCGGGCCCCCGACGGAAGACGCCCCGGACCCGGGAACCGTCGCCGAAACCGCCCCGCCCATGAACCTCGATGACGTGGTCGAGGAGTTCATGGGCAAAAAGGACGTGGTCGAGCGGGTCACCGGGCAGTTCCTGGAAAACATCCGGGAGGGGATCGCCGAAATGCGCCGGGCCGCCGAATCGGGCCGGCTGTCCTTCATCGTCGCGGAAGCCCATTCCATCAAGGGCGGCGCGGCCAACCTGACCGCCCACGACCTCTCCCGCGCGGCCGCCGACCTTGAAGGAACGGCCCGGGCCGGTAATACTGAAAACATGAACGGCCTGCTGGACCGCTTCGAGGCCGAGTTCCATCGCCTGGATGATTTCTGGCAGACCCGGCCGGAAATCAATGCAAGGAGCATCACTTGAAAATCCTGATCGTCGATGACGAAACGATCAGCCGGACCAAGCTGGAGGCCATCCTCGAGGAGTACGGGGAGTGTCTTGCGGTCGAAAACGGCCGCTCGGCCATCGAGGCCGTGGCCGCCGCCATCCGGAGCGGGGCGCCCTTCCACCTGATCACCATGGACGTGGCCATGCCCGGAGTCGACGGCATGGAGGCCCTGTATGAAATCCGGCGACTGGAAGACTCGGCCGGCCTGGCCCCGGAGGCCAGAGCCCGCATCATCATGATCACGGCCCAGTCGGACCGGGACTGCCTGATCACCTGCGTTCAGGCCGGCTGCGACGATTACATCATCAAGCCCTTCAACTCGGACAAGGTGGCCCGGCGCCTGGAAGCCCTCAACCTGACCGGCCCCGCGAAACCTTCCCCGGTGAAGGAACGACGGGCCGAACCGGCCCCCGAGGGCCCGGAAACAGACAAGGTGGCCATCGGCCGGCAGGTCCTCCGCCTGTTCCAGCGGGGCGAAATCAGTCTGCCCTCCCCGCCCGGGATTTACCGCAAGTTCCGGCAGATGGTCGAAGCCGGGGCCAGCCTGCCCCGGATCGCCAACCTGTTGAAGGAAGACCTGGCCGTCTCCTTTCATCTCATCAGCGTCTCGAATTCCCCGTTTTACCGAGGCGTCACGGACAACCGCACCCTGCATCAGGCCGTCGGCCGACTCGGCCTCGACCTGACCCGGAAATACGTGGACCTGCTCGGCAACCGGGCCGTGTTCACCGCCGGCAACCCGGCCTATCAGCCGCTCATGGAAAACCTCTGGGAACACTCGGTGGCCTGCGCCAACGCCGCCGAAGTCATCGCCGGCCTGGTCGGCCTCCGGACCGACCACGACCCCTTTACACTGGGCATCATGCATGACGTGGGCAAAATGGTCCTCATCCAGATCGTGGGCGAACTGGAAGTCCGGGGAACACTGGGAAGCATTGTCAACCGGGAGGACATCCTCGGCACCCTGGACGTGTACCATGGATCGTTCGGAGAGGCCGTGCTCAACCAGTGGAAGTTCCCCCCGGAATTCGGCCTGATCGCCAAACTGCACGACCGGATCGAAGAAGCGGCCGACGGCCCCGAAGCCCTGTCCCTGGTTCAACTGGCCAACCTCGCGGTCAAGTCCATGGGCTACGGGTACGACCGCCCCCTGGATTTCGACCTGCTGGAAACCCCGCCCGCCCGGCGCTTCAACATGACCCCCGGGTTGATCGACCAACTCCATGAACGCATCACCCGACTGATGGACGAAACGGAAAAGTCCCTGAAGTAGAAAAATGACGAGCACCATGAATATCCTGATCGTCGACGATGACCTGGTCAGCCGATCCAAGCTGGAAGCCATCCTCGAAGACCTGGGCCATTGCGACCTCGAGCCCTCGGGAGACAAAGGCCTGGCCGCCGCCCTCGAGGCCGCCGCATCCGGCCGGCCCTACGACCTGGTCTGCCTGGACGTTGAAATGCCGAACATGAACGGGTACGAAGTCTGCCGCCGCCTCAAGGCCGATCCGGAAACCCGAACCATCCCCGTGGTCTTCATCACCAGCCAGAAGGATGAAACCAACGAAGCCGCCGGGTTCGAACTGGGCGCCGTGGACTACATCGCCAAGCCCTTCAGTCCCCGGGTCGTCCAGGCCCGGATTCGGACCCATCTCGAACTCAAACGCCACCAGGAATACCTCGAGGACGTCATCGCGGACCGCACCCGGGAACTCCGCTCGGCCCATTTCGAAATCCTCAACCGACTGGCCCAGGCGGCCGAGTTCCGCGACAACGAAACGGGCCGTCACGTCAAACGGCTGAGCCACTACTGCCGGATCGTGGGCCGGGGCCTCGAACTGCCCGAAGAACACCTCGATGCCCTCTTCCATGCCAGCGCCCTGCACGACGTGGGCAAGATCGGCATCCCCGACCACATCCTGCTCAAGCCCGGACGCCTGACCGACGCGGAATTCCAGATCATGCAGACCCACACCCGCATCGGCGCCCAGCTCCTGGACAGCCACGACTCGAAACTTCTCCAGATGGCCCGGGTCATCGCCCTGACCCACCACGAAAAATGGGACGGCTCCGGGTACCCCCGAGGCCTGGCCGGGACCCGGATTCCCCTCGAGGGCCGCATCACCGCCATCTGCGACGTCTTCGACGCCCTGACCAGCAAACGGGTCTACAAAAAGGCCTGGACCGTGGACGAGGCCGTCGAACAACTCAAAAAGGACGCCGGCCGCCACTTCGACCCCGAACTGGTCGAGGCCTTCCTCGACCACCTCGACCCCTGCCTCCAGATCGTGGAAACCTACGGAGATGAATGAAAGGGAGTTACGGAAGAAAGCAGGAATTAATTCTGAGTTTATTTAATTTAGCTATCAGGATGCGATTTAGATTTATACATTTTTTCCCTAATAATTGGTAACTGAAGTGGAAAGATATATTTAACAACTAACCATAAATCAACAAATAAAATAATCAAGACATCGAAAAATGAAGGGTTATCAATATTTATTGCTGAAATTATCAATTGACTTGGCATACGCTAAATGACCAAGAAGCCGCTTTTTATTTTCATCCGCTATTTTTTCATTTTCTACGAGATGTTTAAATGCCCTTATTCTATTTCTATAACCTTTTGTTAATCTAGGATAATCACCATTAACGAGCAATCCATACACTTTTAGTCTATGAGGCCTTTTTGCGAGATATTCCTTCTTTTCAGATATTTTCCACCCGCTTCTTGTTATTATTGATTTTACATCATTCGATAAATCCGCTGGAACATCTTCTTTTCCTGAAAAAACAATATCATCCGCGTACCTTGAATAAAGAAGTCCATTCTTATTGGCTAATCTTGCCAGATCATTATCTGTATTAGTAAATACTAAGTTTGATAATATTGGGCTCGCAGGTGAACCTTGAGCTAAATTGCCACTATAACAGCAAAGCTTGCTAATAACTTCTGAACCCCTTTCTTGAAATCCAATTCCGTTCAATGCGCTTTTCACTTTTTCTATATTTGTGGTTTGAAAAAAATTCTCAATATCTACAGAATATATCCAACTCGCTCCACAATGAACATAAGCACCCTGAATGGCTGATTTCCCCTTAATAAAACCATATACATGATCACAAAAAGACAGTGACTCTCCCAGATGATAGCCGAGCCATTTTTGTATTACTTTGAGCGCCACCTTTGGAGCATTAATAGTCCTTTTCTTTTTTCCTGCTTTAATAGTAAAGGTTCTATAATACCGTTCTGTGAATTGATACATCGCCCCTAAAAACCTTGGGCTATATCCGAAAAGAATAGATAGGCACCTAATTGAAACAACAGGGGGTAATTTTTTTGAAATAAGTTTTTCTATCGTTTCCCAATAAAGCCCACGTAATTCATGGGACAACGCTTCTCTATATTCCATGGTGGATGAAAAAGAAACAAGGAGAGGTGGAGCATTCATGGCTTAAGCTAAGTCCATAGGACTTACGTGAGTTCCGGCTGCCAATCGGCTGTTCGGTTCGAAGGAGCGACAGCCGATTGGCAGCCGCCCTTCTGTGCCTGATCTTCGCTTCAGGGCATGATACATACCCGCGCGAGGAATCTCCACCTCTCCTTGTTTTAAATATACCATCTTTTCCTCCCCAATGCAAGAGCTCTCTTAATATCAGAACTATTACTCGAAGCTGTTCTTGGAACAAACCTTACTCCTTCCTCAGTCAGGACGTATGATTTATCTTTTTGCCGTAGTATGAGCATTTTTTTTCTTAATACATCTAATTTTCGACTAAGCCACAATTCAGAAGGAATATAGTAATTAATTCCTTGAAGATAATTATTGATATCTATCTGCTGAGCAGGGGATATTATTTTTATCACTTTTAGTATAACGATTTGTGATGGCACATCTTGATCTTGAGAAATACCATGCAAACTTCTCAAGGAAATCCCAAACAGATTCAAATAATCACTAATAACTCCTCGTATATTATCAATTAAACCTCTATTACTTTGTTCCATTTTAATGGACAAATCTATCCACACATCCACAGAATTGGATCCTTTAAATGACGTTAAACAATCTTTAATTATTTTTCCAAAGCGCTCTGCCAGCAATGCCAATAATCCCGCATCTATTTGTTCCTGGTTTTTTTCTCGATATATTACATATTCCACTTCAATATCAAATTTGTTTTTAATTTCCTTTTTCAGATATGTTAGCTGGCGCTTCGATGTTTTATTTTTTGTTGATTTTTCTGAAATTTTTTCGGATGGAATAATAAATATTATTATATTATCTGTTTCTCTAGCTTTGACATCGCTTACGTAAGCAATTTTTCGTTCAATGATAAATTCCTTTAATTTATCTATATTATTACAATCCAACATCTTTCCAAATCCTTATAATCTTTTTTGAGAACATTGACGCCCTTCCAGACCATTTCTTTGCTTCATTTAATGATTTGTTTTCTAAAATTAAATCTTTATGCTTTCTAAAAATCTTATTATCAGGTCGATAATCAGCAATTACCCTTATATTGTACGCTTCTGCTATAATCAAAGATAATTCTGAAACCGCATCATTAATATCATTACGGATTTTCTGTTCCTTGCTTTTTGTTATAAGCCCCTTTTTACTTTGTTTTCTTATTTGGTCTCTGATCCTACTTATAATAGTCTTTCTAAGCAATTCTGGTATATTCTTATGCCTAGTATTAACCCAATTTGGATTCAAATCAAAAAGCATTTTCCTTGTAATTAAATAGGATGCATAATAATACCGATTAAATGCACTTCTTCCAAACACATCAACATCCTCAACTTTACGTCCAGGTTCACATGCTAACTCAGCCAGTTTATCACCAACACTTTGCATATTTTAATATATGCAATCCTTTAAAATAAATGTCAAGCTTTTTATGTCTATCGTAATGGATAGAATTTACCGAAAAAAATCAATTATTTTTAAGGTACCTAAATCCGAACTACATCGAACACATGGCTCACAGATCAATACCTTATTTAACTACTACGAATTCTAAAATCGTCCCGAACCGCCTCAGCTTCCCGACAGTTGGGTGACGATCCGCCCGCCCATCCGGGGCCTTTCCCTGTACCTGCCCGAAACAGCGGAACAAACCGGCGCTCCCGTTCAGACGTCCGGCAGGGCAAGGCCTCCCGACTCCGCCTTGAATCCGGGCGGGTTCTCTGGTATAGCTGTGCTATCGATACCGGAGGAGTGAATCCGTACCGTGAAAGTCGTCGTCGTCGGGGCCGGGGAGGTCGGTTACCACATCGCCAGCCGGCTTTCCCTGGAGAACAAGGACGTGGTGGTCATCGACCGGGACCCGGAGCGACTCAATCGGGTCGCCGAGACCCTGGACGTCCAGACCCTGCTCGGGTCCGGCTCCAGCCCGGCCCTGCTCAGGGAGGCCGGCGTGGATTCGGCCGACCTGTTCATAGCCGTCACGGACAGCGACGAATCCAACCTGGTGGCCTGCCTGATGACCCGCATCCTGTCGCCCGGGACCCAGCGGATCGCCCGCATCCGCAACCACGAATTCATCGAAATGGAAGAACTTCGGACCAACGAGGTCCTGGGGCTGTCCCTGATCATCAACCCCGAGGTCGAGGTGGTCAAGACCATCGAGCGCCTGCTCGAGGTCCCGGGCGCGGTGGACGTGATCGACTTTGCCGACGGCATGGTCCGCCTGATCGGCCTGAAGATCGGCCCCCAGTCGCGCCTGGCGGGTTTGAGCATGATCGACCTGCGCAAGATCGACCCCGACCGGCACATCCTCATCGTGGCCATCTTCCGGGATAACAAGGTCGTCATCCCCCACGGCCAGACGACCATCGAGGCCAACGACCTGGTCTACGTGGTAGTCCGGCCCAGGGAAGTGGCCCAGGCCCTGAACTTTTTCGGCCTCGAATCCACGCCGGCCCGGCACATCTTTATTATCGGCGGCGGCCAGGTGGGGACCCTGCTGGCCCGGAACCTGGACCAGAAGGGCCTCAAGGTCAAGCTCGTGGACCGCAGTCCCGAACGCTGCCGCGAACTGGGCCAGATGCTCGACCGGGTCATCGTCCTCCGGGGCGACGGCACCGACCAGGCCCTTCTGGAAGAGGAAAACATCTCGGACGCCGACGTCTTCATCGCCCTGACCAACGACGAGGAGGAAAACGTGCTTTCCAGCCTGCTGGCCCAGCGGCTGGGCGCGACCCGGACCATCACCCGGGTCAACAAGTTTGCCTACATTCCCTTGGTTTCGACCATCGGGCTGGACACCCTGGTCAGCTCCCGGCTCTCGGCGGTCTCGGCCATTCTGCGCAGCATCCGGCGGGGCAAGGTGGTTTCGGCCGCGGCCCTCAAGGGCGAAGACGCCGAAGCCATCGAGTTCGTGGCCCTGAAGACCTCGGACATCGTGGGCCGTCCCCTGCACGCCATCAAGTTCCCCAAGCAGGCCCTGATCGCGGCCATCGTCCGCAACGGTGAGGTTGTCATCCCCTCGGGGGAGAGCGTCATCGAACCCGG
>JAHJTB010000219.1 GCA_018830135.1 Pseudomonadota bacterium
CCGGATCGTCCAGGGAGGGAGCACGATTACCCAGCAGGTGACGCGTTCCTTTCTTCTGAGCCCGGAAAAGACTTACACACGGAAGCTCCGGGAGGCCATTCTGGCCTACCGCATCGACAGCAATCTGACCAAGGACGAGATTTTATATCTTTACCTCAACCAGATATACCTCGGCCACGGGGCCCACGGCATCGAGTCGGCCGCGGAGCTGTATTTCAACAAGCATGTCGATCAGCTCAGCCTGGCCCAGGCGGCCCTTTTGGCCGGACTGACCCAGGCCCCCAGCCGCTACTCGCCGTTTTCCAGGCCCAAGGCCGCCAGGAATCGCCAGTTGTACACCCTGAGTCGAATGGTGGCCGTGGGTTTCGTCACCAAGGAAGAGGCCGAAAAGGCCGTGGCCGAAAAACTCGAATTCTACGACCGGCCCAACATCAACCTGCTCTATACGCCTTATTTCACCGAGCACGTCCGGCGAATGCTCGAAGAGCGCTACGGGGCCGAAAAGTTGTACAACGACGGCCTGCGGGTTTACACCACCGTCAACATTGAAATGCAGGCCGCGGCCCGCAAGGCCATCGAGGTCGGGCTGGCCGAGTTTGCCCGGCGCCGGCGCTACCGGGGGCCGATCAAGACCCTGGAACCGGGCCAGGTCGAGGGTTATCTGAAAAAGCAGGCCAAGAGCCTTGCGGAGACCCCGATGGCCGCCGGGGAGTTCTATCAGGCCGTCGTGACCCAGGTGGATGCCAAGGCCAAAAGCGTTCAGGTCCGGATCGGGGACCAGGAAGGAATCATCAAGGCCGACGCCCTCAAGTGGGCCCTGATCAAGCCCCTGGACAAGCTGGTCGCCCCGGGGCACGTCATCCTGGTCCGGGCCGTCGATCAGGACGAAAAGGCCCGCGTCTGGAATCTTTCCCTGGAACAGAGACCCCATGTCCAGGCCGCCCTGTATTCCATGGACCTCAAGGACGGGGCTGTCAAAGCCATGGTCGGAGGACGGGACTTCAAGGAGAGCCAGTTCAACCGGGCCGTCCAGTCCCGCCGGCAGCCGGGCTCGGCCTTCAAGACCATCATCTACACCGCGGCCATGGACAACGGCTTCACGCCGGGATCGATCATCATCGACGCTCCCTTCGTCCACGACGATTTCGGCAGCGGTTTGCGTTGGAAGCCGTTCAACTATGACGGAAAGTTCCTGGGGCCCACCGATCTGTACACCGGCCTGACCTTGTCCCGGAACGTCGTGGCCATCAAGCTGCTGGACAAGATCGGCGTTCAAACGGCCATCCAGTATGCCCGCAAACTGGGCATTACCTCGCCCCTGGCCCCGTACCTGCCCCTGGCCCTGGGCGCTTCGGGCGTGTCCCTGGCCGAAATGGTCACCGCCTATTCGACCTTCCCCAACCTGGGCCGGCGGGTCGACCCCATGTACATCACCCGAATCGAAGACCGGGACGGACGGGTGATCGAGGAGTTCAAACCCCACGAGGAGCAGGTCATCAGCCCCCAAACGGCGGCGGTCATGCTTTCCCTGCTTCAGGGCGTGGTCACCGGCGGGACGGGGACCCGGGTCAAGGCCCTCAAGCGGCCGGCCGGCGGCAAGACCGGCACGACCAACGATATGGCCGACGCTTGGTTTATCGGTTTCACGCCCGAGTACGTCACCGGCGCCTGGGTCGGACTGGACGAGATGAAGCGGATGGGCTACCACGAGAGCGGGGGCAAGGCGGCCGCGCCCATCTGGCTCTACTACATGCAGGCCGCGCTGGAAGGGCGGCCGGTTCAGGACTTCAAATGGCCCGAAGGCGTGACTTTTGTCGGCAAGGCCTGCTATCGCGACGGCACCGTCGGGACCGGTATTTCCGAAATCAGCGGCGGCGCCGATGACTTCCTGAAAAAGGAAGCGGGCCTGAGCGAAAAGGACCTCTGAGCCGCGGTGTCCGATCACCCCGCCTCGTCACCCTCGTCCCTGGCCCAACGGGTGGATGAAATCCTGGGGCCGTTCGGGCGTCTGGCCAAGACCTGGTCCGGGTATGAACACCGCCCCGGCCAGCTTCACATGGCCGAAGAGGTGGCCCGGGCATTCGAAACCAACGATTTCGCCCTGATCGAAGCCGGGACCGGGACCGGCAAGACCATGGCCTACCTCGTGCCGGCCCTGCTTAGCGGCCGAAAAACGGTCGTTTCCACGGGCACCAAAAACCTGCAAGACCAGATACTGGAGAAGGACGTCCCCTTTATCCGTCGCCGTCTGGGTGCGGGTTTCCGGGCCGTTCGGCTCAAAGGCCGGGAAAACTACCTCTGCCTTTTCCGCTACCAGACCTTTGTCCGGGAACCCACCTTTGTCGCCGCCCACGAGACGTTGTTTTTCGACCGCCTGCGCGAGTGGGCCGAAAGCACCCATACGGGCGATCGGGCCGAACTGGTCGATCTCCCGGATGATTTTATGGCCTGGTCCGATCTGTCGTCGCCCGGAGATCGCTGTCTGGGGGGAAAATGTCCGCATTTCGGGGACTGCTTTTTACAGCGGGCCAGAAAGGCCGCGGCCGCCGCGGACCTGGTCGTGGTCAATCACCATCTGTTCATGGCCGATCTGGCCGTCCGGGGCGGGGGATTCGGGGAAGTGATACCCGATTATCAGGCCGCGGTGTTCGACGAGGCCCACCAGCTCGAAGGCGTGGCCACCCAGTATTTCGGCATGAACGTCAGTTCCTGGCGTTTGGCCGAACTGAAGCGGGACGCGGAGCTGACCCTGGTCCGGACGGGCGGGATCAAACCCGGCCTGGGGCAGGTCCTTTTGGCTCTGGGCCACCAGGCCGACACTCTGGCCCGGTCGTTTCTGGTTTCCACGGTCGAGACGGAACTCTGGCTTGAAAATGACCCGGAAATGGATCGGTTGAGGACATTCGGCGGCGAGATACTGGCCACCCTGGGCGATCTGGCCGCTCGCCTGGAACCCCAGGCGGAAAAGGACGAGGAGATTCAAAACCTGGCCTCCCGGGCCGCCGAACTCGGGGGGCAACTCGGTTTCATTCTCGAAGGGATGAGTTCGGATTACGTCTATTGGTCGGAAAGACGCGGGCGGGGACTCTTCCTGCGGGCCTCGCCCATCAAAGTGGCCCCCTTTCTCCAGGAGCGACTCTACTCCCGAGGACTGCCTCTGGTCTTCACCTCGGCCACCCTGGCCACGCAACGGTCCTTCGACTATTTCAAAGAGCGTCTGGGACTGTATCCAGAACTGGAAGGAGCCGTACTGGATTCGCCTTTCGATTATGCCCGCCAGACTCTTCTCTATATTCCCCGCGCCATACCCGAGCCGGGACGTCCGGACTACCCCGCGGCCATGATCGAGGAAATCGAACGGCTGCTGCGTTGCAGCCGGGGGCGGGCCTTCGTCCTTTTTACGTCGTACCGCCACCTGAAGCTGGCCGAGGCCCGGCTCTTCAATCGCCTGGACTGGCCCTGCCTGGTCCAGGGACAGGCGCCGAAGTCTGTTCTACTGGAGCGGTTCCGCAAGGAGATCGATTCGGTCCTGCTGGCCACGCATAGTTTCTGGCAGGGAGTCGATGTGCCCGGCGAGAGCCTGTCGGCCGTGATCGTGGATAAACTTCCCTTCACCCCGCCGGATCGACCGCTGTTTCGGGCCCGTTCCCGGAAACTCAAGGAAGAAGGCCAGGACCCCTTTATGACCTATCAGGTTCCAGAGGCCATTATTACGCTCAAGCAGGGCCTGGGCCGCCTGATCCGTTCCACGGCCGACCGGGGACTTCTGGCGGTTCTGGACACCCGGTTGATAACCAAACGGTACGGCAGGCTGTTCCTTGACAGCCTGCCGCCCAGTCCATTGACCCATGACATGCTCGACGTGGAACGATTCTTCGGCCAGACGGGTTGAACATGCGGGGCGGGCGAAATCTCCGCGGCTTGCCGCGGGGAGCTTCAATCAGGCTTCGGACAGGACGGAATCGACGAACTTGGCCAGACCGCCGAATGATTTCCGGCCTCCGCCATTCGACAGGGTCATCAGAGTGACCGTGCCGTGAGCCAGCAGCCGGCCTTCGGTATTCTCGACCCGGGCCTCGGCCAGGCTGATGGTGCGACCGGCTTTGATGATCCGGGCCTCGCAGATCAGAT
Source organism: Pseudomonadota bacterium (assembly GCA_018830135.1). Lineage (GTDB taxonomy): Bacteria > Desulfobacterota > Desulfarculia > Adiutricales > JAGVGV01 > JAHJTB01. The sequence continues at coordinate 4,132 of JAHJTB010000219.1, forward strand.
GTCCTTCGGCGGCCGGGGCCAGGTAGCTGAGTTTCATTTCCGCCGTGGTCATGTCCGCCCCGTCCGGTGCGGTGGTGAATGCGGCCCAGAATCCGGCCGAGTCGATCAGGCCGGAAAAAACGCCGCCATGCACGTTGAGATGCGGCTGAAGATGTTTCCGGCCGACCTCGATAACCGCGGTGGCGGCGCCATACTCCAGCGACACGATCTTCATGGATTGCTGCAGATAATAAGGGGAGTTGTTGATCTCGGACAAGGCGGTTTCGACCCATGCCGGATTCAGCCGCGTCCCCGGAGTCGCATGGTTATGACCCGGCATCGCTGTCTCCTGACCCCAAGGCCCCGGTTTGAAGCAGTTCGGTTTTAGCCTCGATCAGGTCTTCCAGCTCTTCGATCCGCTGCAGATGGCCGGGCTTGAGACCGTGAGGGGGCAGGGCGGCCTCGAGCTGGTTCAACTCGGCGCGCAAGGCTTCCAACTCGACCAAAAGCGCGGCCTGTTCCGACTCAGTCACCATGTCCGGGTATCTCGATGGTCGAGCAGGACCCGGTGGAACAGGTCTTGGTTGATACATTCGGCTGGGGGCGGCTGCTCGGGGAGCCTATGACGTGGCTGCTGACACTCATGACCCGCTCCATGTCCGTGGCTCCGCAGTGGGAACATTTCATCTCTTTTTCCTCCCCGGAGGACAAAAAGATGACCTCGAATATCTCGTCACAGTTAAGGCATCGAAATTCATAAATGGGCATGTTCGTTCTCCTTCGACCTTGTCCCCATTATCCACGCCGAACTCGAATTGTCAACCGCGGCCCTCGGAGGCGCGGCCTCCGGACCGGGCCGAGTCCGGAAAGGGAGAAGAGATCAGAAAGACGCCGGACCCGAGAAAAGGAGGGGCATCCGAACTCGGAAGGGCTGGTCCCCGGACCTCATGTCGGCGGCCTTGATTTAGTCGGGGATTTGTGGTAAATCTGAAAGACAGGTAGAGATACTGGGTTTTCAAGCATCGTTTATATCTGAAGGAGGTTAGGGGTTATGACGACATTGGTCGGGGGAATCATCGCATTGATATTGGGTTTCATCGGCTTGGGGTTATGGTCCAGTGAGTTTGTCATTCTTCTCAAGGGCGGCATCCCCATCGCGCTCATCCTGGGCGGCGCCCTGGCCACCTACCTGGGCGTTGAAGAATGGAAGGACGCTCAGAGCATGCAGGAAACCACGGCCCAGACACCGGTACCGGTCGCCACCGAAGCCGAGAAATACCGGGCCGAGGCCGAAAAGTACAAGGCGGAACTCGAATCATTGAAAAAACAGCAGGAAGAAACGCCGGCCCCGGACGTAACCGTCGAAGAATAACACAGAGCGGGCGGTCGAGCGGCCAGGGTCGTAACTCGACCCAGCCCTGATTACACGCCCGGCCAAGGCATGATACACCCTCGTCCATTTCGGTCGGGGGTTTTTCATTGGGGCGCCTAAGGATTTTCTAACGGAGTTGGTTTGATCAGGGTGACTTCACCGGCATCGACCGTAATCCGTCGGCCGTCGTCCAGGGATTCGACGATCAAGCCGCCGGATTCGTCTATGTCCACGGCCCGCCCGCGTCGCCGGGTCGTGCCCTGGGCTACCTCGACCATGGACCCCAGGGTCACGCAATGTTCGCGGTATCGGCTCAGAATCGCCGCCCTGCGGCCCCGGACCAGGTCGAAATAGGCGCCCTCGATCCCGTTCAGCAGCGCGGCCAGCAGTTGGGCCCGGTCCCAGGGTCGCCCCGTGGCGATCAACAACGATCCTGCCAGGGACGCGATTTCAGGGGGCAGGTGTTCCGGACCCAGGTTGACGTTGAGCCCCAGCCCCAAAATCACGAAATCGGCCCGGCCGGCCCGGACTTCCATTTCGCTCAGGATGCCGCATATTTTCCGGCCGCTTATCAACAGGTCGTTCGGCCACTTGATGTCCGGACGCCGCTTCGTGATCCTTTCGATCGCCTCGGCCGCGCCCAAGCCGGCGGCCAGGGTCAGGCAGGTCGTGTGTTCGGGAGACAGTGGGGGCCGCAGGATTAGAGAAAAATACAGGTTGAGTCCAGGGGGGGAATGCCAGGCCCGGCCCAGTCGGCCGCGTCCTTGGGTCTGTCGCTCCGCCGCCACCAGGGTCCCTTCCTGCCCGCCGGCCAAAGCCAACTCCCGGGCTCGCAGATTCGTCGAATCGATGGTCTCGTGAAATTCAAGCGCGGGTCGCCCCAGAACCGAAGTGACCAGGAAACGATTCAAGGCCTCGGCGGTGAGGCCGATTTCAGGAGGAAAACTCATCAGCGGGAGCGGGCGGCTATCCCCGCCCGGAAAACCCGAAAAAAAGGGGGTCGATTGGAACCCGTACCAAAAACCGGACGATCGGCCGATATCAATACGGGTATGTCATGAATCACGGCCGAATATTTCTTCCCGATGTTTGGCGCAGATCAAGTTATGCCGGTTCATGCAGGCTCCGTCTTCACCGTTGTCCTCATACCAGAGGCATTCTTCAGCGCAGGGTGGATACGTGGCGTTTGTTGATATCGCCGCTGAAAATGAAGCGCTTTCGGACATATCCGGATGTTCCTCCCCGAGCCCGATATCGATATGCCGCCGAGTTGTCAGGTCACCGAACTGTCATGGTCCTGCCATCTGGCCCGCGCCTGATGCACTTTCCCGGCATATCTTGGGGTTATATCGATTACACCTACTTTATATGGTGTGTCAAGCTAAAAAACATTTTTTGAATCCACTATATTTTAATAATAATCAATGATACTTAACCCCATAGTTCCTGGTTGTCAAGTGGAAAAGACGATCCGTTGTAACCGGTTCGGCGTGAAAATGCCATTTGGGCCGGATTCAAAGGGGGGCTTTGGAGGAGGTGTCGGACCATCCGTCAGGGGGACAAGCGCAACCGCTGGCCGATAAGCACTGTGGCGCCCCTCATGTTGTTGAGCCGACGAATGGTATCCATGGGCACACCGGTTTTCGCGGCGATGCCCGAGAGGGTGTCGCCGCGTTTCACGGTGTAGTACCGATCGGATGTGAGGTGGATTTGTGAAGTGGGGGAGCCGCCCCGGTTGAGAAAGTCGGACATGAGTTTCCCTGAACCTTTGGGCACGAACAGTTCATACTGTCCTCGAGGCAGGTCGGAGCCGATGATCTGAGGATTGAGCAGTTTGAGTTCCTTGAAGTCCGTGCCGATGGCCTGGGCGGCCCGGGCGACGTGGATGTTCTCTTTCAGGTTCACCTGGACGACGTCGACCTCGATCGGCGGGTAGGCCTTTTCGTCGGGGAGGTGGTAGCCGAACTTGGTCGGATTTTCGAGAATCAGTTTGATGGCCGCGATACGGTATATGTAGCGTTCGGTTTCATCGGGCAGTTCCAGGCGGTAGTAATCCCGGGCCTCCTGGTCCTTCATGGCCCCGAGGATGCGGCCTTCGCCGCAGTTGTAGGCGGCCATGGCCAGGGTCCAGCCGCCGAACAGGCCCCGGAGGTGCTTGAGGTACTTGAGAGCCGCTTCGGTCGAGTAGATGAAAGAGCGGCGTTCATCCACGTCCTGGTTTTTTTCGAGCCCGAAGCGAAGCCCGGTCTGGTGCATGAACTGCCAGACCCCCGTGGCCCCGGCCCGGGACCGAATTTCGGGTATCAGGTTGCTTTCAGCCACGGCCAGGTACTTCAGGTCGTCAGGCATCTTCCAGGCGGCCAGCCGATTTTCGATATGAGGGAAGTACCGGTTTTTTCGTTTGAGCCAGAGAAAGACCTGGGCCGGGTTCCAGACCGTGATGGTGAACTCCCGGTCCAGCATTTCATAGACGTGGCGATTGTCCAAAGGCATGGGTTCGCCGCAAAGGACGAGACGGTCGGGCAGGGGCCAGTCGTAAAAGGCCGGCCTCGAGAGGATTCCGGTTTCCGGTGGCGGCGTGGCGGTCGGGGTGGCCGGGGTGGCCGGGGCGGGGGGAGAAACCGACTGAGTAACCGACGGCGTAGATGTGGTTTCCTCCTGGGCCGCCCCGGTCAACGGGACGAGAAATAGAAGGCAGAGGAGGGCGAGCAGTGCCGGCCCGCAAGGCATGACGTGTATGGTTTGTTTGAAGCGCTTCCCCTGTACCCCCAAGACCTGGTTGAAACGCATGGAATAAACGAAACCCCCTCTCGTGGTTGCCCCGGGCGCCGCGGCCCGGATGCGGGATTAGCCGACGATTTCCAGCGAGTTGAAATAATAGCTGATTTCAAAGGCGGCCGTTTCCGGTGCGTCTGAACCGTGGACCGCGTTTCTTTCCTTGTTTTCGGCAAAATTTTTTCGGATCGTCCCTTCGGTCGCTTCGGCCGGGTCGGTGGCGCCCATGAGGGTCCGCCACCTGATGATGGCCTGGTCTGCTTCCAAGACCATGACAACGGCCGGTCCCGAGCACATGAAGTCGGTCAGGTCGTTGAAAAAGGGCCGTTCCTTGTGCACCGCGTAAAAGCCCTCGGCGCCCTGTTTGGTCAGATGCAGCATCTTTATGGCCTTGATTTTGAAACCTTCAGCCTCGATCCGCTCGATGATCCGGCCGGAGTGGCTTTTCGCAACCGCGTCCGGCTTGATGATGGCCAATGTCCGTTCCATGAGTCTGGAATTCCTTTCCTGCTCGGTTCGCCGGCCCCTGTCCGGGTGAAAGACCGGGGAAAAAAGGACCGGGGGCCCCTGGAGGCCACCCGGTCAATTTTATCCAATCGTTCCTAATGGAGCAATAGGAGATTACTTCTTGTCGGCATCCCCGGTGGCATGCCCGTGCAGTTTGATCTCGACCTTTTCTTCAAGACCCTGGTAGTAGGCCTGAAGAATCTGGACCACCTCGGGACGGGAGAATTCAGCCGGGAGGTTGCCGCCTTCGGACAGGGTCTTGCGGACCATGGTCCCGGAGAGAAGCAGCCGGTCATCCTTGCCGTGGGGGCAGGTCTTCATGGAGGCCATGCCGCCGCATTTGTAGCAATGGAAGGTCCAGTCGATGTTCAGAGTCCGGATTTCCAGAGAGCCTTCGGGAAGCTTGTTGAAAATCGTCTGGGCGTCGAAGGGACCGTAGTAGTCGCCCACGCCGGCGTGGTCGCGGCCGACGATGAGGTGGGAGCAGCCGAAGTTCTGGCGGAAAACCGCGTGCAGCAGGGCTTCCCGGGGGCCGCCGTACCGCATTTCCATGGGGTAGCCCTTGGTGATGATCGTGTCCTTGACAAAGTAGTTGTCGGTCAGAGCGGTGATGGCCTTGACCCGGATGTCGGCCGGAATGTCGCCGGACTTGAGCTTGCCCAGAATCTGGTGGATGATCACGCCGTCCATGATTTCGACGGCGATCTTGCACAGGTACTCATGGGACCGGTGCAGGGGGTTCCGGGTCTGGAAAGCCGCGATGCGCGTCCAGCCCTTTTCCTCGAAGATGGCCCGGGTTTCGACCGGCTTGGCGTAGATGCCGGGATACTCTTCCGGGAAGCCGCCCTCGCTCAGCACCTGGATCGGGCCGGCGATGTTGAACTTCTTCTGTTCCATGACCTTGGCCACGCCCGGATGCTCCGTGTCATCCGTGCCGAAAACCTGCTTGGATTCGTGCTTCTTGTCGATTTCGTACTTTTCCGTGACCTTCATCAAGGCAATCAGTCCGCCGAACTCGTCGTTGTACAGGGCGAGTTCGTCGCCGACGCTCACGCCTTCCTCGTCACCCACCGAGCAGGTGATGGGGATGGGCCAGAACACGCCGGTGGAAATCTGCATCTTGTCGCAAACGCCCTGCCAGTCGGCCTTGCCCATAAAACCGTCCAGGGGCGTGAAAGCGCCAATACCCATCATGAAGCAGTCGCAAGCCTCACGTGAAGTGATGTCAACACGCTTGAGCCCAGCCGCCTTTTGCTTCGCCTGGTCCAGTGCCGAACCTTCGAGCAGCAGGGGTTTCAGTTGTCCGCCGCCATGGGGGGGAACCAATGCCATTTTCCTTTTCCTCCTTAGAATTACGTCTTTTTACGTTTTTAAAATCCGTCGAATTTCTAAAGGGCCGTTTGGGGCCTGTCTTTATTTACCTATTAATTCAGCCTGTTATAACTTCGGAGCGCTGAAGGCCCTCCCTTTGTGCAATATGGTGCAAATTATCGACGGCAGGGCCAATTGTCAAGAAAAAAATAGGACAAGCCTAACCCCCCGACCGGAGGACGGGCCCCAGGATTTTCCCGGGAACCCGGCCATTATCACTTTACAAAAACCTGTCAGAACGATATTTTACAATATGGGGTCCTCGGGAACGGCCAGAGTGGAGCCCCCGTCCGATTTGATCTACTGACAAGAGGACCGGCCGACCGCCGGGAAGCCATTTGAGGTGAGGGTATGATACGCCTGCGGATCGTTCAGGACATGGGAGCCAGAAGTCAGGAGCTTCGGAAACTCCTGAATCAGATTTTTTACGGCCAGGACATGCGAGTGTGCATGCACGGCCAGACATGGACGCCCCAGATGGACGTTTATGAAACACCAGAGGCATTTGTGCTGCTGGCCGAGATTCCGGGAATGGCCGTTAAGGATTTGGACATCGTCGTCGACCGCTATCACCTCAAGGTATCCGGATGCCGGAAGCAGCCCGCTTTATCGGTTTCCATGGTCATCCATCAGGCCGAAATCGCCTACGGCTCTTTCGAACGAGCCTTCAAACTACCCGGTGCGATCCAGCCTGAAAAGGCCGATGCCACCATGGACAACGGCTTCCTCAGGGTTCTGCTGCCCAAGGAATCTCCAAATGCCGCAAGAATCGCGGTAAAATGAAAAGGGGTTCAGTCATGCCGGATGAAAAAGATGTGAAACAGGCTGAGCCGCAAGCGGACCCGGCGACGGGAGCCAATGTTCCCGATTCCTCCCTTCCCCAGGATCAGCCCGAAATCCCGGAGACCCTCGCGGTCCTGCCCATGGCCGAATTGAACCTGTTCCCGAGGATGGTGTTCCCGCTGCTGGTCATGGAACCCCGACTGATGTCCATGATCCAGGACAGCATGCTCAAGGGCCGGATCATCGCTTTGTTCGCCTTGAAGAACGGTGGGGAGGGCAAGGAGGATTACGGCCCGGAGGACCTGCACCAGATAGGCATGGCCGCGTTCATTCTCAAAATGTCCCGGGGAGACGACGGGAGCATGCGGCTGTTGGCTCAAGGACTCAGCCGGATCGAGTTTGTCGAAGCCGTGGAAACCGATCCCTACATGACGGCCAGAATCCGGCCTCTGCCGGAACGGTTTGAAACGGACAAGGAGATCGAAGCCCTCATGTCCAACGTGAGAGGCCTGTTTAAAAAGGTCCTCGACCTGTCACCCAATCTGCCCGCCGAACTGGGCATCATGAATCAGAGCGTCGATCATCCAGGACTCCTGGCCGACATGGTCGTTTCCGCCCTTAACGTCAAGAAAGAGGATAAGCAGGACCTGCTGGCCACCCTGAACATCAAGACCCGGTTGGAAAAGGTCCTCCTGCTCCTGGAACGCCAGTTTGACATCCTCGAGTTGGGGTCCAAAATCCAGTCCCGGGTCAAAGGCAAGATCGACAAGAGCCAGCGGGAGTTTTATCTGCGCGAACAGCTCAAGGCCATCCAGAAGGAACTGGGGGAGAAAGACGAACTGCAGGTCGAAGTCGAGGACATCGAGGAACGGCTGGCCCGGAAAGACTTGCCCGACGAAGCCCGGGATGCGGCCCGGCGTGAGATGGACCGCCTGGCCCGCATGAACCCGGCTTCGGCTGAATACACGGTCTCCCGGACCTATCTGGACTGGATTCTCGATCTGCCCTGGCTGGAGAGTACCCAGGACAGTCTGGACGTGGTCGAGGCCCAGAAGATTTTGGACGAGGACCACTTCGATCTGGAAAAAGTCAAGCGTCGCATCATTGAATATCTGGCCGTACGCAAACTCAAGCCGGACATGAAGGGGCCGATCCTGTGCCTCGTCGGTCCGCCGGGGACCGGCAAGACCTCCCTGGGGCGGTCCATCGCCCGGGCCTTGGGCCGCAATTTTGTCCGCCTGTCTCTGGGCGGTATAAGGGACGAGGCGGAAATCCGGGGACACCGGCGGACCTATGTCGGGGCCTTGCCCGGCCGAATCGTGCAGGGGCTGAACAAGGCCGGTTCCAACAACCCGGTGTTCATGTTGGACGAAGTGGACAAGCTGGGCGCGGACTTCCGCGGGGACCCCTCCTCGGCCCTGCTCGAGGTTCTGGACCCGGAGCAGAACGACTCCTTTTCCGATCATTATCTCGAGTTGGCCTTCGACCTGTCCAAGGTCATGTTCGTCACCACGGCCAACCTCCTGGACCCCATACCCAGCCCCCTGCGGGACCGCATGGAGGTGCTGGCGCTTTCCGGGTACACGGGCGAGGAAAAGCTTCAGATCGCCCGGAAGTACCTGGTCCCCAGGCAGCGGGAGGCCCATGGCCTGAACTCCGGGCATATCGTCATCCGGGATGGGGCGATCAAGCGGATTATCGCCGATTACACCCGCGAAGCGGGCCTGCGCAACCTGGAGCGGGAACTGGCCAACGTCTGCCGCTTCGTGGCTACCGAAGTGGCCAAGGGCAGGCAGGAAAAGACCGTGATCAAGGCCGACGATATAGCGTCTATTCTCGGTCCGC
>JAHJTB010000220.1 GCA_018830135.1 Pseudomonadota bacterium
CTGAAGTCCAGTCAACAATATCTCGACAGCATCAGGGCCCTGAAGCACCGGGTCTTCGTTCAAGGCCAGACGGTGGACAGCATACCGGACAACCCGATTGCCGGGCCCGGGGCCGAGGCTTTGGCTGAAACATACGCCCAGGCTGAAAAAAACGAGGAGCTTTTCACGGCCCGCTCCCATCTGACCGGAGAAAAGATCAACCGTTTCACCCACATTCAGCAAAACGTCGAGGACCTGGTCAAAAAAATCCTTATGCTGCGGGACATGGGACGCCGGACCGCCTGCTGTTTTCAGCGGTGCGCTGGTCTGGACTGCATCAACGCCATGTATTCCACGACCTACGACATCGACCAGGCCAACGGCACGGTCTATCACGAGCGGTTCAAAAAGTGGCTCGAACGTCTCCAGTCCAACGACCTGGTGCCCGCGGCATGCATGACGGATACCAAGGGTGATCGCAGCCTGCCGCCGCACAAACAGCCGGACCCGGACCAGTACCTGCACGTGGTCGAACGACGCGATAACGGTATCGTCGTCCGGGGGGCCAAGATGCACATCACCGGCGGCGTCAATGCCCACGAACTGGTCGTCATGCCGACCCGGGCCCTGACCGAAGCGGACAAGGACTTTGCCGTCTGCTTCGCCATCCCGGCCGACACCGCCGGAGTGACCATGATTTACGGCCGCCAGCCGTCCGACACCCGGCGCCTCGAGAAAAACCGTCCGGACGTGGGCAACCTGTTCTACGGCGGCTGCGAGGCCCTGGTCGTGTTCGACAACGTATTCGTGCCCGAGGAACGCATCTTCATGAACGGCGAATACCCCTTTGCCGGCAAGCTGGTCGAACTGTTCGCGGCCAACCATCGCGCCAGTTACGGCGGCTGCAAGGTCGGCGTGGGGGATGTGCTGATCGGCGCCACGGCGGCCATCGCCGAGGCCCAGGGCACGGACCAGGCCTCCCATTACAAGGACAAGCTGGCTGAAATGGTTCATCTCAACGAGACCCTTCACGCGGCGGCCCTGGCCTCGGCGGCCCGGGGCAGCCAGACCCCGTGCGGGTCCTTCGTCGTGGACCCGCTCCTGGCCAATGTCTGTAAATTGAACATCACCCGGTTCCCCTTCGAGATATCCCGGCTGGCCCAGGACATTGCCGGAGGCGTCCTGGTGACCATGCCCTCCCTGGAGGATCAGGCCAATCCGGAGATCGGGGAATACGTGAAAAAATACCTGGGGGGCAAAGCCGGATTCGACGCCGAAAAGCGCATGCGCATCCTCAGACTCATCGAGAACATCACCCTGGGCACGGGCGCGGTTTCGTATCTGACCGAATCCATTCACGGCGCCGGGTCGCCCCAGGCCCAGAAGATCATGATCACCCGGCTGGCGGACATCCCGGGTTCCAAGGCCTGCGCCTATCATCTCTGCGGCCTGGATGACTGAAACCCGTTCCCTTTCAAAGAGGGAGCAATCGAATCGGTCATTGGGAAGGTAGTGAAGCCAACTGTCTGGAAATAAAATGACCTGCTTGGCCGTTTCGCTCCGCGCAATGACCTTTGTGGATTCAAACCTGGTATGAATCCGGTCGACGGGTTGCCATTCGGGTCGCGGTCCGGTCTCTTTTCGGGACGGACCGCGATCCGGCTTCGAGGACGGTCCGGGGTGCGCCATGGACCGGGAGTGTGAAATTTCATGTTAGAGGAAAGAATCGAAACGATCCGGGCCGGGCGGGAGAACGGCAGCGACATGATCGTGAGGGTCGAGTTGCCTTCCGGTCTTGAAATCTACGGCCTGGCCACGCGGAACGTGTACGATGGTGAATGGGACAACGGGCCGACCTGGAACTACGTCGTGCTGGGCGACCAGAAATTTCTGGTGGACACCGGCCGTTTCGGCCAGGGGCCGGCTCTGTTGGAAATGATGGCCGAAATCGGCCTGTCCGGCCGGGACCTGGACTTCGTCGTCATCACCCACGGCCATGAGGACCACGACGGTGGACTGAACCACATCGTCCGGACGACCGGGGCCTCGGCCCGGGCGCATCGCATTTACGACCGCATGACCCGGCTTTATCCTGACGACGCCCCGTCGGAGGCCAAGAAAAACTTCCCGGCCTCCTGCTGGCACTGCGTCATGCCGATCGAGTTTTCCAGCAAGAACTGTATCGCCTATCACCAGGAGGTCAGCGGCACGGTCATCGACGGCCTGGACGGGAACGAGGAAAACCTGGGCGAGGCGGTCCGGGTCCATCACGTGCCCGGACACAGCCCGGACTGCCTGGCCTTTGTCGCGGCCGGGGAGGCGATTATGGTCGGGGATGCCGTGCTGCCGGAGGTCACGCCCATTCCCACGACGGAACGTTATTTCGATCATGTCAAGGGCGTTCTGGGGGCGGAATACACCGATTTCAGCGGCGTCTGCGGCCTGAGAACCTTTATCCGTTCCCTGAAAAAGCTGCGGGCCATCGGCCGGGACCATCCCGGCATTGTCGTTTTGCCGGCCCATCGGCTGTTCTACCGCAACCAATGGCATGACCTCGATCTGGCCGGCCGGGTGGACGAACTGATCGGACATCATATCGACCGCTGCGCGGACGTGCTGCGCATCCTGGCCTCGGGACCCAAGACGGCCCGGGAAATCGCGGCGGAACATTTCGAGGAACGTCTGCTCAAAGGCCTTGGCTCGGTCATGGCCGAAAACGAGATCAACAGCCATCTCGAGCTGCTGGTGGCGGCCGGCGACGTGCAGCCGGCGGAGGACGGACGCTGGACCGCCACGGGCGGCCACGGGTTCGAAGCGGTTATCGAGTCTCTGGAGGCCGCCTGATGACCGGGGCGGCGGCCGGCTTGACCAGGACGACCTTGGCGTCGTCAGGCGCGTAAAAGTCGTCGAAAAAGGCGCACTCCCGGTAGCCCGAGGCCAGATAGAAGGCCCGGGTGGGCAGGTACTGCTCCCGGGAGGACGTTTCGACGTAAATCCGTCCGCCATCTGATTGGGACACGCTCGTTTC
>JAHJTB010000221.1 GCA_018830135.1 Pseudomonadota bacterium
ACCCAGGCGAGCACCAGCGTTCCGAGCTGGAGCCCGAGCATCCATGGATGCGAGCGCCGGGGCGGGGTGATCATGTCGGAACTCCATTTCCGGAACTTGAGGGGCCGGAAGAATCGACGATCATATTTCCTCCACTAGACTTCTATATATTACCCATCCGTATGAAAAACGCCAATCACTCTTTGGCTTTCATCCGATCCGATCGTCTTGGTCACGGCCGCGGATGGAACTGCCGAATGGCCGATCCCGCCCTCCGGGTCCCGATTCATCCGGCCTCGTGAATCGGCCGGATTGACAGCCCCGAAACAAGGCTGGTAGATTGAGCACATGCTGAAAATCCGGGTCGCCATTCGAGCGGGTCGCGATGCCCGCTGAATCAGCCCCTGAATCATCGGGGGTGTAAGATAAGGAGGCAAGACGGCATGAAATCGCTGATCATCTGTTTTTCCCAGACGGGCCATACCCGCAAGGTGGCCGAGTGTATCCAGCGTGGTATTGCGGAGGCGGCGGGCCCTTGCGATCTGGTGGAACTGTCCGCAGTGGATACGGCTTCCCTGGCCGATTACGACCTGGTCGGTCTCGGATGCCCGGTCTTCTATTACAAGGAGCCATTCAATGTCCGGGATTTCATCGAGTCCCTGCCGGAGCTGCCGGGCAAGCACTGGTTCTTTTTCTGCACCCACGGCGCGGTCCTGGGCAACACCTTTCATTCCGTGAAAGACAGGCTCAATCCAAAAGGCATCGTCGTCATCGGGTACCACGACACGTACGCCGACGGGGTCATACCCTTTTACCCCTATCCGGTCCTGACCTCGGGCCACCCGGACGCCGTGGACCTCGAGCAGGCCGTTGCTTTTGGTCGCGATATCGCCTCGCGCCGGGCAAGAATCGCGGCCGGAGAAGTCGACATCCTCCCGGAACTGGAACCCGCCTCCCAGGAAGTGGTCGAGCATGCCCAGGCCCTGTCCATGGAATTCATGGACGGCATGTTTCCCAGGCTGAGCATTGACGCCGACCGCTGCATCCAGTGCCAGACCTGCGAAATGGCCTGCCCGGTGGGAGGAATCGACGTGCTGGCCGAACCGCCCCGGCTCCAAAGTCCATGCATTTACTGCTGGAACTGCGTCAAGACCTGCCCGGAGTCGGCCATCCGGGCCGATTGGAGCATGATGGTCGAGGTGGCCAAGGTAAACTTTGCCATGTACCGGCGTCTGCTGGACAAGGCCGCGGCCGAGGGACGGTTCAGATGGCTGGTCGATCCCGATTCGATCGACCTGGAGGACCCGCTTTACCTTCAGCGGGAGCGGGGAGACAGAAAATAGAAAATGCGTTCCGGGGCACCCCGCCCCAGGATGATAAACGGGCGGGCCGGAATCGATCCGGCCCGCCCCAGTGCAAAGACCCGTTCCGTTAACCGCGATCAGAAAGCCTTGTCAGGCTTCCATTCCTTCCAGACCTTGCCCACGAGAGCCGGACCGGGCTTGAGCGTCGGTTTGCCCGGGACCCAACCCGAAGGCGTGACTTCACCGGTGGAGGCGACATGCTGAAAAGCCTGCACCTGCCGAAACAACTCGGCCACGTTCCGGCCCACTTCCGGGGTCAGAATCTCCATGGCCAGCAAAATACCGTCGGGATTGATCAGGAAACGGCCCCGGACATCCACTCCGGCCGCTTCCTCGTAAACGCCGTAGGCCTTTCCGATACGCCCGCCCCCGTCGGAAAGCATGGGGAAGGGAACGCCGCCCTCGACCATTTTGGATAGTTCCTCTTCCTGCCAGATTTTATGCGAGAACCGGCTGTCCGTACTCATGGCCAGCACCTGGACGCCCATCTTCCTGAGTTCGGGATATTTGACGGCAACTGCCGTCAACTCGGTCGGTCAAACAAAGGTAAAATCACCCGGATAGAAACAAAGAACCACCCACTGGCCTCTGAAATCCGACAGTTTGATATTCCGGAATCCGCCGTCGATATAGGCGGCCGCTTCGAAATCGGGCGCGGACTGACCAACGCGTACGCTCATCTTCATGGCCTCCTTTGTTGTGGATTGGGATTTAGGTTCAGTCGATGCTTCCGGGGTGTCCAGGATAGGTCCTCCGGCTGGCGAAACGCAACCATCCTTTGCTTCAACCATAAATGCCTCCTTTCTGGTGAAGTCGATTAATTATACCCACTACGGGATTGGCTTGCCACCGAACGTCAGGAACAGCGCCGACCTTGACTACCGGGCCGTATCCTGCCACTATAATCCGACTCGGTCCCCGGGCCCGATTGCATGCGGCTTCATCGGCTCATGGCACGGAAGACCTCCGGAGTCCCCTGTCGAAAACCCGACAAGACCGTCGGCCGCGGAACCTGTTTCATCTTCAAGTCCCAAGGAGCGTATCGAATGCCGTGCACCCGCTTCCTCTGGCTGGCCAGTCTGCTTATTTTTCTGTTGACCGCGTCATCCGCTCTTGCTGAAACGCCTAAAAAATCCAGTGGATTTTCCAAACTGCTGGCCGAAAGGGGCTTTCGTTCCGACACGGATATCGGAGGCGGGCCGGGCAGTGTCGCCCTGGACCAGTCAAAGGTCAGTCTGTGCTATTACATTCTTTATCTTCACTACGACCGGCGAACGTTTTCCTGGAACCAGATGGAACACCTGCCCTTCGGCAACGGGCGGGACGAGCCCTGGCACAACCTGGACCAGTTGACCTTGAACCTGCGGTATGCCGCCAACCTGAGCGCGAAGACAAAGTATTTCGTAAGCCTCGGGGTTTCGGAGTGCTTCGAGAAATGGGCGGACCGGCTGCATGATTACAATTACATCGGCGGATTTCAATACAAGATCGGCGAGACCAGTCAGGTGCTGATCGGATTCGCCGCCTGGGACAACCCGGTCGAGCCGTTCATCATCCCGATCGTGGGTTTTCAATGGGAGCCCAACTCGAAGCCCGGCGACCCGGGCACCGGGGTTTCGGCCACGATCGGCTATCCGAGGACCAATGTGAACTATCGTTTTAACGACCGGATCGAGGCGTCGCTGGGCATCGCCATGGACCGGGTCATGTACAAGCTGTCCGAGGACAACACGGCCCGTCCGGGAGGCTACGTCGAGCTTTTCGACGTATATTCGGGGCTGTATTTGAATTACACCCCGATCGAGGACCTGACCCTGGTCTTTGGCATGCGCTACTATACCGACCGCTCCTTTCGCCTGTACGACCGGGACAGCGGCGATCGAACCGAATACCAGATCAATGACGGCTGGGGCGGTGTAATCAAGCTGGAGTATGCCTTTTAACGCGAATTTTGCGGTTGGGTTCGTAGCGAGGCGTCGAAATGCATAGCGAAACGCAAAGTTGGACCGATTTTTGGCCGTAGGCGTATCAGTAGATACGTTGAGGTCAAAAATCCGGGGTTAAGTATGTCGGAACAGCATCTTTCCGGGGGGTGACATGAACGCACTGTTTCCATACGATCACGTGGTGGTCGGGCTGCTCATCCTGATCGTCGGCTTTCTCTTCCACTGGGTCGGCCAGCTGATTTCCGTTCTCAACTGGGAGCTGGCCATTAAGCTGGGCCTTCAGGAGCAAGAGATGCCGCCCGAATACAATGTTTACGAGCAGGCCATTGCCTCTGCCGACGTGGCCATTGCCTGGACCTACGGCCTGGCCGGGGCAGGGCTCTTGCTGGGCGCGGGCTGGGCTTTGAAACTGGCCTGGATACCCGGGTCGATCTTGACCTACCACGCTCTCAGCGCCTGGTTCTGGACCGCCAACCAGAGAAAAGCGGGCATTCGGCTGATGAGTCAGCCCATGCGGGTGATCTGGTGTCTGGCCAATCTGGCCACCGGAATGTTGGCCATGCTGCTGGCCTGGTCCGGATGAAACGAGCAGGGGACTGCCTATATGGGCATGGACACCGCGGCCGCGGGGGCGTATATTCCAGTAAAGCGATTATTAAGGAGGAGACATGACCCAGGATGTTTTTCGCCGGCTCCAGGAGCAGTTGGACCAGTACTCGCTCGGTTTTCCGGCCACGGACACAGGTATTGAACTGGACATTCTAAAGGAGTGGTTCACCGAGGACGAGGCCGTCCTGTTTACGTCGCTCACCGCCGAACTGGAATCCCCGGAGGCGATCGCCCGGAGGATGAACCGCCCGGTCGAGGAGACAGCCGCCCGGTTGGAGGACATGGCCGGCAGGGGGCTGCTCTTCCGGCGACGGCAAGGTGATTTGGTGGAATACAGCGCCGCGCCTTTCATTCACGGCCTGCTCGAGTTCCAGGTCTATCGTCTGAAAAAAAGCACGATCAAAATGGTGGGACGTTACATCGGGGACAAGTTCCGCCATATCATGACCGACCGCGTCTCTTCCTTCATTCGGACCGTCCCCGTGGGGCGGTCGGTCGATGTTCAACACCATGTGGCCGCATATGACGACGCCCAAGCCATTTTGAGGGATCAGGAACTCATCGTCGTCACGGAATGCGCCTGCAGAAAGCAGAAGGAGTATTTTGACGCGAACTGCGCAAAACCCCTCGAGGTCTGCTTCATGTTCGGCCCCATGGGCCAATACTACATGGAAAACGGCATGGGCCGCCAGGTCGACCTGGACGAGGCCCTGAAGATTCTGGCCATGGCCCAGGACGCCGGACTGGTCACCCAGCCTGCCTCGGCGGAAAAGCCGTTCACCTTGTGCAGTTGCTGCGGCGACTGTTGCGGTTTCCTTCGCGCGCTCAACCGGCATCCCCGGCCGGCCTCGCTCGTCCTTTCCAACTACCAGGCCCAGGTCGCCCCGGACCAATGCAGCGGCTGTGAAATATGCCTGGGTCGATGCCAGATGCAGGCCGTCCACATGGACGGCGGGGGCGTCGCGGTCATCGATCCGGACCGGTGCATCGGTTGCGGTCTGTGCGTGACCACCTGCCCGGAGGAGGCCATCAAGCTTCTGCCCAAGCCCGACCAGGCCCGCAAACGCCCTTCGGCCAACACCGGGGAGCAGATGACTCGCATGGCCCGCGATCGTGGGCTCGACTCCGACGATCCCAAGATCATCGTCTCCTTCGGATTTCAAGACGGGTAATCAAGCCGGGGTCTGAAGACGCAAGCCGGTAATCCAGAGCCCGGGTTCCTTACCCGCTCGGCTGGGGGTATGCCTTTCGCACGGATTTTTACCCCCCCCTGTATGCCACCTGGTGAAACGTTCGGGCTGGAATCCGATTCGTCCCGACGGGAGGCGGGATTGTCTTTTTCATGGAACTGGGTAAAATGACAAGAAGACGCATCAGGGGCTGATGCCCAGATGTTTTTCAATTGCGCCCCCCCAAGGCCCCCTGGCATCATGAGCAGCGTTTTTTATAGAGAGGTATTGGAATGGCTCGCGAGTCGGCTGAGCCCAAAGCCCGAATTCTGATCGTCGAAGACGAGTTCCTGATCGCCCTCGAGTTGAAAGACGAGGCCGAACGATTGGGTTACCAGGTGACCGGAACCGCGGCCACGGGAGAACGGGCCCTCGCCCTGGCGGAAGAAACCCGGCCGAACCTCGTTCTGATGGACATCCTGCTCAAGGGGGAGATGGACGGGATCGAGGCGGCCGAGGCGATACGCGATCGATGGGGCATCCCGGTGATTTTCCTGACCGCCTACGCTGAAGCCGACCGGCTCAAAAGCGCCCGGCTGGTCTATCCTTTCGGGTACCTGATCAAGCCGGTCAAGGAACGGGACCTCGAAATCACCATTGAAATGGCGCTTTACCTGGTTCAAGCGGACGCCGTTCGCAAGGAGGCCGAAAAAGCGCTTCGGCAAAGCGAAGTGCGCTATCGTCAGATATTCAACAATATGAGCAACGGCGTGGCCATTTATCGGGCCGTTGACGACGGCGAGGATTTCGTCTTCATCGACATCAATCCCGCCGGGGCCCGCAGCGGAAACATGCCCAGGCAAGACCATATCGGCCGGAGCGTCCGGCAGGTCTATCCCGGAGTTCGCGATCTCGGCCTTTTCGACGTTTTCCAACGGGTCCATCGAACCGGCCTGGATGAATTCCACCCCCTCTCGCTCTATCAGGACGACGCGATTACATTATGGGTCGAAAACTACGTCTGCCGGCTGCCTTCCGGCGATATCATGGCCGTGTACAGCGACCTGACCGAATCCAAACGCGCCGAATCGGCCTTGCGATCCAGCGAGGAAAGATACCGGCATTTGTTCGAAAACGCCCCGGTCGGCCTTTTCCAGAGTCGACTGTCCGACGGCAAAATCATGGCCTGCAATTCCTTTTTCGCCCGACAGACCGGGTATGACACTCCGGAAGCGTGTTGCGACGATTACGTTGCCGCGGAACACTGTGTGGACCCCGCCGCCAGAGACCGGGTGGTTTCGGAACTCGTCCGGCAAGGCAAGGTCATCGACCGCGAGATCGAAGTCACCCGGAAGGACGGCACCCCGGTATGGACCCGGTTTTCCGCCAAGGTCTACCCTGAGGAGGGCCTGGTGGTAGGCGCGGTGATCGACATCACGGAAAGCAAGCGGGCCGCGGAGGCCCTGGTGGAGAGCGAAGAGAAGTTCCGGGTCATTTCCGAACAGTCCCTGCTCGGGATGGCCATCGTCCAGGATGAGGTCGTCCGGTACGCCAACCAGGCTTACGCGGCCATCAGCGAATACTCAGTCGAAGAAATTTTGTCCTGGAAGCCCGGGGAGTCGGCCAAGACGATCCACCCGGACGATCGGGATTTTGTCTTGGCACAGGCGCTCAAAAAGCAACAGGGCGAGCCGGGGGCCGTGACGAACTATGTCTACCGGGGCGTCACCCGCTCCGGGAAGGTCAAATGGATCGAGATATTCTCCAGAACCATCCTGTTCAACCACAGGCCGGCCGACCTGATGACCTTCATTGACATCAGCGAACGAAAACAGGCGGAAGAGGCCCTTCGCGACAGCCAGGAGAAATATCGTCTTTTAATAGAAACCGCGGCCGATGCCATATTTATCGCTCAGAAAGACGTGATCAAGTTTCCCAACGCCAAGGCCCTGGAACTGACCGGGTACACCGAAGCTGAATTAGCGTCGATACCGTTTACCGAAATCATTCATCCGGACGACCGGGACTTGGTCCTGGCCCGTCACCGGAGCCGTCTGCGGGGAGACAGCCCGCCCCCGACCTACGAGTTCAGAATCCGGCACAAAACCGGTCATGTCGTACCGGTTCAACTCAACACCGCCGTTACGCAATGGGAAGGGCAACCGGCCACCTTGAACGTGGTCCGGGACGTGACGGAACAGAAGCGGTTGGAACAGCAGCTTCAACAGGCCCACAAGATGGAGGCCATCGGCACCTTGGCCGGCGGTATTGCCCATGACTTCAA
>JAHJTB010000222.1 GCA_018830135.1 Pseudomonadota bacterium
AGACCGTGTTGTTGACGAAGATCACGGTCACGTGTTCGCCCCGGTTGGCCGCGTGGATGATTTCCGCGGTCCCGATGGCGGCCAGATCGCCGTCACCCTGGTAGGTGAAAACGAACCGGTCGGGCCGGGAGCGCTTGACGCCGACGGAAACCGCCGAGGCCCGGCCGTGCGGGGCTTCGACCACGTCCACGTCGAAATAGTCGTACAGAAAGACGGAACAGCCCACCGAGGCCACGCCGATGGTCTTTTCCCTCAGCTTGAACTCGTCCAGGGCCTCCCCGACCAGGCGGTGAATGATGCCGTGATGGCAGCCGCCGCAGAAATGGAAGGGCACGTCTTTCAAGGATTCGGGGCGTTTGAAAACCTGCTTCATGTTCAACCTCCGCCGGCGCCGGCCGGCGACTTGCCAGGCCTACTTCTTGGGGTAGACCTTCTTGATCTCTTCGAGCAGCTCGTCCGGGGAAGGAATCGATCCCGGCGGCCGTCCGTAAAAGTCGACCCGCGTTCCCGGCTTGACCGACAACCGGACGTCCTCGACCATCTGCCCGGTATTCATTTCCATGACCTGGAAATGGGAGCAGTCCTGCGAGGCCCGGGCGATGATTTCGCTGGGGTAGGGGTAGAGGGTGATGGGCCGGATCAGACCGACCTTCATACCCTCCTTGCGGGCCATGATCGTGGTGGTCTTGAGGACCCGGGCCAGGGAACCGAAGGCCACCAGGACCAGTCTGGCCCCTTCGAGCTTGAGTTCCTGGCAGCGGACCTCCTTGCCCATGCGCTCGTACTTGCGGGCCAGCTTCCAGTTGTGCTTGGTCAGCATGCCGTCGTCCAGGTACAGGCTTTTCAGGAGCTGGGCCGGCCGGCCCTTGGCCCCGGTCAGGGCCCAGGGCTTCTGAGGCGGCTTGCGGCGGTAGGGCTTGGGGTCCAGGGACTCCTTCATGTTGCCCAGGATGGCGTCGCCCAGGATCATGGCCGGGTTGCGGTACTTGTCGGCCATGTCGAAGGCCAGCATGGTCAGCTCGTAGCACTCCTGGATCGAGTCCGGGGCCAGGACGAGGACCCGGTAGTCGCCGTGGCCTCCGCCCCGGGTGGCCTGGAAATAGTCGCCCTGGGAGGGGTGGATGCCCCCCAGACCCGGGCCGCTCCGGCTCATGTTGACCACGACCCCCGGGATTTCGCTGCCGGCCATGTAGCTGAGGCCTTCCTGTTTCAGGGAGATGCCCGGCGAGGAGGAGGAGGTCATGGCCCGGGCGCCGGTGGCGCCGGCCCCGAGCAGCATGTTGATCGAGGCGATCTCGCTTTCCGCCTGGATGAAGGTCCCGCCGGTCTTGGGCAGATGCGCGGACATGTACTCCGGGATGTCGTTCTGCGGGGTGATGGGATAACCGAAATAAAACCGGCAACCGGCCTCGATGGCGCCCATGGCGATGGCTTCGTTGCCCTTGACCAGCAGCATTTTTTTCTTCTTTTTGGACATCACGACTTCCATACTTCGATGACCAGGTCCGGACACATCTCGGCGCACAGGGCGCAGCCATTGCATTTTTCCGGTTCGGTCAGTTCGGCCACGGGATAGCCCTGGTTGTTGATCCGGTCGCTGACCACGAGCAGCTTCCGGGGACAGGTCATGACGCAAATGCCGCAGCCTTTGCATCGTGCTTCCAGAAACGTCACCTTGGCTTTCAAATCTTTCGCGGGAACGGACACGTGACTAGCTCCCCAGTTTCTCCACGGCCTGGTTGAGCCCGGCCATGTTTTCCACGTTGTAGATGTTGAACTTGGCGCCGTCGGACGCGGTCTTCTTGACCAGCCCGGCCAGCACCTTCTTCGGGCCGACTTCGACGAAATCCACGATCCCGCCGCCCAGCATCCGCTCGATGGTCTCGCACCAGCGGACCGGGGAAATGATCTGTCGGGCCATGATGGCCCGCAGCACCGCCGGGTCGGTCTCCTCGCCGGCGGTCACGTTCAAAACGATGCGGGTCGAAGGTGCACGGAACTCGACGGCATCGAGCTCGGCCGCGAACTCCTGGGCCGCGTCCTCCATGAGGGGGCTGTGCCAGGCGCCGGAGACCGCCAGGGGAATGGCCTTGCCGCCCTTGGCCTTGACCAGCCCGGCCGCTTCGGCCACGGCCTCGCTTTCCCCGGTGATGACCACCTGGCGGGGCGAGTTGTGGTTGGCCACCACGACCACCCCGCGCTCGCGGGCCGCTTCGGCGATAGCCTCGACTTCGGACCGGTCCAGGCCCATGATCGCCTGCATGGCCCCGGGCCGGCGGTCGGCGTCCCGCTGCATCAGCTCGCCCCGCCGGTTGACCAGGCGCAGGGCGTCGGCCGGATCGATGACCCCGGCCGCGGCCAGAGCCGCGTACTCGCCCAGGGAATGGCCCGCCGTCACGTCGGGCCTCAGGCCCTGTTCGACCAGGGCCCGGTAACAGACCAGGTTGACCGCGGTCAGGGCCGGCTGAAGATTGACCGTCCGGGTCAGCTCGTCGAGCGGCCCCTCGAAGCACAGGCGGGTGATGGGTTTGCCCGTCACCTCGTCGGCCATGGCGAAAATCTCCCGGGCCCAGTCGTAGGCCTCGTGAAAGTCCCCGCCCATGCCCACGGCCTGGGAACCCTGACCTGGAAAGAGAAAGGCCGCCCTGCCCATCGCCTCTTGCCCCCGGATTTTCCTAAGATTGTCGCCCCGACCGAAGTTACCGGCAAGCGAAATAAAAACTATATTAAACAGGCCGCGAGGTGTCAAGGGGCGGGAGGGGATTTTTTATTCAGGCATTCTGGCCCGTTAGGGACCCGGTCCGGGACGCGCGCTCAGCCGCCGTACATGGCCTGCATGACCGTGACCTCCGCGCCGGCCTCGATGACCCGGTCCGGCCCGGCGATGACGTGGTTGACCGAAACCACGGCCGCCTTGGGGCCGGCCGGTCCCAGATGGGCCAGCAGGTCGGCGAC
>JAHJTB010000223.1 GCA_018830135.1 Pseudomonadota bacterium
CCGGCCGCCAGAGACTCGTCGGCCGCCTGGTTGCGAAGGGTGTTGATCTCCGCCTGCAGGGCCTTGGCCCTGGCTTCGTCCACCGTGGGCGCGGACAGGACCTCATCGAGTTCCGCCTGTTTGGCGTACAGCTCGCCCCGAGTCTTGCTCGTGGCGGCATAGCCCTGACCGCCCCCGGACCCGCCCATCATGTAACCCGGACCGTAACCCGACCTGCCGGAACCCATCATGCCCCAGCCTCCGCCGTAGCCCGGACCATCGGCCAGGGCGTAAGACCCGACGGCCAGAAGTCCCAAAACCACCACCAAACCGATTATGCTTTTCCTTGCCATTTTTCTTTCCTCATCTTTCCGGCTCTCGCCATTTGCCCTGAATAGAGAGCAAGACGGGGGCCAGAAGCGGCCCGGAAGATTAATAAATATAACATTCGGATTATACTTGATAATTATTGGCAGGCTGTGATGGAAACCACGGGAGATAAGCGCCGGGGCCCGGGAGGCTGGATGATTGCTTTACGCTTTAAAAGTAAACCGCCTAATAATTTAACGGCCGTTGGGAGGGCCGCATCCGGCCAGAAGGCGGGGTGGAACAGGCCGCCGGTATGGTGGGGCGAAACCTCGGATCATTGTTTTTTTGATGTGTCCACCTTTCCGGGTGCACTCGAAACGGCGGGTCACCCCAAGCCGGGCTAGTCGTGCTCCAGGCCGAGATGCCCGGCTGAGGCGCTTCGGCCTTCGTCCGCGATCCACATCTTCAACAAGGGATCGTTTCCCGTCCGGATGGCTTCATCCATTCGGGCCAGGGCCTCCCCGCGCAACTGGCGCTTGATCCTTCCATATGCCTCCCGAGGCATGGACCCCAGGTCCAGGGCCATTTCCCCGGCCCGGGCCATGACCCGGTCGATGGAGGGACGCCCATAAATTATTGGATATCCCGCAGACATCGCGTCCACCCGCAAGCGCATAAAAAACCGGGCCTCCGACTCGCGGCCGAAGGCCCGGTTTTTTTGTTGCATGGTTGGCTGGGTTATCCGGCGTTGACCGCGCGGCCCTCATAGGCCACGATCCATTCGTCCTCGGTCAGGGGACCGTCGTCCAGGGCCTTGCTGTCGAAGCTGATCCGGGGCCGGAGGCTGAGGCCGGCACTGTAGGCTTCCTCCCACTCCCGGTCGTACAGGGCGCCCTTGTCCAAAACCTTGTTGTCGAACTCGATAATGGGCGCCAGGGTCACGCCCCGTTCATATTCCGAGGCCCACTCGTGATCGAAGAGCGGACCGTTGGTGATCGGCACACTTCCGGCCCACGCGCTGCCCGCGCCCACGGCCATGACCAACATCAGACTGAGTATTGCTGCCATTTTCATCATTGTTCTTCCTCCCTTTGATCCTTTTCGTTTCGTAACCTTCAAAACATCGTTGCCTTATATCCATGGCAAGGTCCGTGCCAAAGCTGGCAAAATTAATTATCCAGTATAATCAGCCATATCCAATTGAAGCCTTGATAATCGGCCGGGATAGGTCATTCAATTTGAAAATGTTGTCTTCAATTTGAAAAGAAGCGTCCGCCTTGTTTTTTGTCCAGGGCCGGTTTATATTCCGGACAGGCCGAGCAGTCGGCCGGGAGGAAGAAATCATGCATGGCGGCGAACCCGACGGCTTCGACTACCAGGGCCACCTGATCCGGCCCCCCAGCGAGGCCTACAGCATTCTGATCCAGTTCACCACGGGCTGTTCCCACAACAAGTGCACGTTTTGCGCGGCCTACAAGACCAAGCGTTTCAGCATCAAGCCCGAGGAAACCCTGCTGCGCGACCTGGCCTTTGCCCGCCGGTACTGCCGGCGCCAGGACAAGCTGTTCCTCATGGACGGGGACGCCCTGATCGTGCCGCAAAAGAAGCTGACCTGGCTGCTGGACGAGATTCGGTCGCAACTGCCCTGGGTCCAACGGGTGGGGGCTTACGCCAACCACAAGAGCATCAAGATGAAATCGGACCGGGATCTGTCCGAGTTGCGGGACAAGGGGCTCGGTATTTTGTATTACGGAGTCGAGAGCGGGGACGACGAAACCCTGCGGCGCATCCGCAAGGGGACGAACGCGGAGAACCTGACCTTGCAGGGCCGGCGGGCGGTCGAGGCCGGGTTCGACGTGTCCGCGACCGTGCTCCTGGGCATTGCCGGCCGGGAGCGGGGTCTGGAGCACGCCCGGGCCACGGGCGAGGTCTTGAGCCGGATCGACCCGCGGTACGTGGGGGCCCTGACGACCATGGTCGTACCGGGTACGGCCCTGGCGGACGAACAGGCCTCGGGGGAATGGACGTTGCCCGAGCCGTTGGAGATGCTGGCCGAGCTTCGTGAAATGGTCCGGACCACTCGCCTGAGCGACGGGCTGTTCAGTTCGAACCACGCCTCGAACTATCTGCCGCTGAGGATCAGGTATCCGGAAGGCCAGGCGGATGCGCTTCGGGTCATCGACGCGGCCCTGGAGGGTCAGATCGGTCTGAAGCCGGAGTGGTTGAGGGCGCTTTAGCCTGAGATAGCGGCTTCGGCCCGGACGTGGTCCAGTATGCGGAGGATCCGGGTCCATAATTCGGGCCGGGCGCCTTCCGGCGCCGGGCCTCGGCCGAACAGGGCCATTTCCAGGACCCGGTCGTCGGACTCCAGGATGCGGGCCAGGTCATCGATGTCCGGTCCGGACAGGGCGCCCCAGTCGATGCGGTCGATGACGGCCCCGAGCATGGTTTCCAGTTCCAGGGTCGAGCGTCTCCGGGCCAGGTACTTCATGCGCCTGATGGTCGCGGGGCGGTCCGCGGTTTCCTTGTCCGGCCGATCGTTCATCGGGTTTTCCGCATTTGGCCTCGGGCCCGCACCGGGGGCGGGGCAAAGAAAAGCCGCCGGGCCGATGCGGCCCGGCGGCGTGGTTATCGGGTCGTTGCGGGGCTGGGCGGTCCGGCCAAACGGCGGCGCCGGGCGGCCGGCGGTCCGGGTCGATGCGGTCCGCCCGCGCCCCGGGTCAGTCGCCCCTGGCCTTCTCGTTTCGTTCCTGTTTGGTCTTGCAGTCGATGCAGAGCGTGGTGACCGGGCGGGCTTCGAGTCGTTTGGCGCCGATCTCCTCGCCGCACTCCTCGCAGATGCCGAAGGTGCCTTCCTCTATTCGTTCGAGGGCTTCCTTGATCTTGGAAATGAGTTTTCTTTCCCGGTCCCGGATACGGAGGGTGAAGTTGCGATCGGATTCCAGGGAAGCGCGGTCGGTGGGGTCCGGGTAGCTCTCGTTGGAATCGGTCATGTCGGAGACCGTGGCATCGGCGTGGCCAAGCAGCTCTTGAAGACGCTGGCTCAGAAACCCCTTGAAGTGTTCGATCTTTTCAGGCCTCATCTCTCCTGCCCTTCTTGCCGGGGGCATCCTGTGATCGGGGCCTGTCAGAAGGCCCCGGAGATGATATTAAAAAGTGCTAATCATTACCATGACCTTAAGGCCGTGTCAACCAAAAAAGCCGGGCCTTGGGCAATCCATCTGACGAACAGGGGCCGCGACCGGCGATTTCGGACCGCTCCCGATCATAGGGGGGTTGCGGGTCGCAGCCAGTTCCCGCTCCGGCCGCCGGATTTTTCGACCAGCATGATCCCGGAGATGACCAGGGTCTTGTCCACGGCCTTGACCATGTCGTAAATGGTCAGGGCCGCGGCCGCGGCCGCGGTCAGGGCCTCCATTTCCACTCCGGTCCGGCCTTCACAACGCACGTCCGTGACGATCTCGATCCGGCCCCGTCCGGGCAGGGGGGTCACTTCGACCTGGACCGAGGACAGGGCCAGGGGGTGGCAGAGGGGGATGAGGTCCGGCGTCTTTTTGGCGGCCATGATGCCGGCCAGGCGGGCCGCGGACAGCGCATCGCCTTTTTTCAGTCCGCCGGCCACGATGGTGCCCAGGGTCTCTTCGGCCATGAGGACTTCGGCCCGGGCCCGGGCCCGGCGGGTGGTGACCGCCTTGTCGCCCACGTCGACCATTCGGACCCGGCCGGCCTCGTCGAGATGGGTCAGGCCCGATTCATGGGGCCGGTCGCCGCTCAAGCCAGGGCCTCCTTGACCTTGTCCGAGGCCCGCTTGGCCCAGGATTTCTGCTGCTTTTTACGCTTGTCCTCCTCGATCTCGGCGAACTCTTCGAGCAGTTCCTTCTGCCGCTTGGACAGGTTGCTCGGGGTGCGGACCTGGATTTCCATGATCTGGTCGCCGGGGCTGTAGCCCCGAAGGTCCGGAAAGCCCTGGCCCCGGAAGCGCAGGACCTCGCCGTTCTGAATGCCCTTGGGAATCTTGAGCTTGTGATCGCCATGCAGGGTCGGCGCATCGATTTCCGCGCCCAGGGCGGCCTGGACCATGGAAACGGGGATGTGGCAGATGACGTGATTGCCCTCGCGTTCGAAAAAGGCATGGGGCCGCACGTGAATGACGATGTACAGGTCTCCCGGCGGGCCGCCCAGCCGGCCGGTTTCGCCTTCACCGCGCAACCGGAGTCGGGAGCCCGTGTCCACGCCGGCCGGAATGCGGGCCATGACCTTCTTTTCCCGCTGGACCCGGCCTTGCCCGTGGCAGTCGGGACAGGGGGAGGTCACGATCTGGCCCAGGCCGCCGCACTGATGACAGGTGGCGGCCAGCCGGATGAAGCCCCGGGACTGGTAGACCTGGCCCTGTCCCCGGCAGGTGGGGCAGGTCTCCCGCTGACCGGTTTCCGATCCGGTGCCTTCGCAGGTCTGGCAGCTCTCCTGGCGGGGTATGGTCAGTTCGACCTCCTTGCCGAAGGCGGCCTCCTCGAATTCGATCTCGAGGTCGTAGCGAAGGTCCCGGCCGGGGGCCGGCCCGGACCGCCGGCGCCGTCCGCCGCCGAAAAACTCCTCGAACAGGTCTCCGAAGCTCGAAAAGATGTCCTCGAAACCGCCGAACCCGGAAAAACCCGTGCCCTGGAGGCCCTCGTGGCCGTACGTGTCGTAAATGCGTTTCTTTTCCGGATCGTGCAGGACCTCATAGGCCTCGGCCGCCTCCTTGAAACGCTCTTCGGCCTCGTGGTCCCCCGGGTTCCGGTCCGGATGGAACTGGAGGGCCAGTTTCCGGTAGGCCCGCTTGATTTCATCCTCGTCGGCTTCCCGGGAAACACCCAGGACATCGTAATAGTCTCTTTTGGATACGCCGTTCGTCATGATTCCGTTTCCTGCCTCGGGGGAGCCTGGTTCCTGGTCAGCCGGTTCCGGGCCTGGGCGGCAAAGACCAGCTTTCCCAAACGTTCCGCGTTTTCGGCCAGCCGCTCGAGGGTCGAGGCCTCCATCGGACGTTCCAGAACTTTGACGGCCCGGGAATAGATGAAAAAGTCCCCCTCGTCCACCGCCGTTTCCAGCACCGTTTCCAGACCCGTTTCATCATCGATCGCGGACAGGAAATCCACCGCGTCGGACAGGTGGCCCTCTTCCAGGCAGGTTCGGCCCAGACGGATCATCTTGTCCGGGTCCGGGGACCGGGAGTTGAGCAGGTTCCGGCGCGCCAGAGAGTCCAGGTCGGCGGGCATGGTTCTAATAGACCGTGTCGTCGTCCAGTCCCGCGTCGCCCAGGTCCTCGATCAGGTCCAGTTCCTCGCGGGGTTGGGGTTCGTGCTCGTTGACGTTTTCCAGGGAAATCGCGGTCGAGGCGATTTCGCGCAAGGCCAGGACCACGTCCTTGTTGTCCCGGTCGGACAAGGTCGGGGCCCCGCCCCGAAGCTGGCGTACCCGCCGGGCGGCCAGGTGAACCAGTTGAAACCGGTTCTCCACTTGTTTCAGACAGTCTTCCACGGTTATTCGGGCCATTGATCAGACCTCCTGTCGGAGTTATTGCTCCAGTTTTTTTTCGCCATGCCCCGCCGGTTCCGGCGGACGGACCGGTCGAGGCAGTCGGGCCGTCAGGTCGGCGGAAGCGACCAGGGCCACCGGCCCGTCCCTGACTCGCACGGCCGCCCTGTCGCCGTCCTCCGGTTTCAGGGCGGCCTCGATGACGATCGGCTCGACCCCCGGAGCGGTCAGGCGGATGACCAGGTCCGGTTTGGCCAGCCCGTGACGCTCGACCGTTTCCGGCAAGGCGTCCAATATTTCTTTGTACTTCAATTCTTCGAGTCCGGCAAGCAGGGAATCGACCTGCCAGGATTCGGTTTCGTTCCCGGCCGGGATTTCGATCTCCCAGCGCCCCGCCTCGGCATGCGCCTTGAACCGGGCCGCGCCCCGCGTGATTTCCAGGCCGGTCAAGGCCGATCGGTCCAGGTCCGGCAAAAGCCGGCGGTCCTTGAGGGTTTGCGGGTCCAGTTCCAGGCCGGCGGCCGTCTCCGGGGAGATCAGGGCCAGTTGGCCGCGCTCGCTGTTGCGGACCCAGTATCCTTCCACACGGGGAGGCCGCAGGACCTCTTTTTCATCCGATTCCGACTTTTCCTCGGCCCGGCCGACCACGATTTCGGCCTCGATCCGCCCCTCGGACATGACCCGGAGGCGGACCCTGGGCGGGTCGAAGCCGTAGTCGGTCGAAGGTTCCGGGTCGGCGAACCGGAGGACATGGCCCTTCAGAGTCCGATAGACCAGCTTCTGGACCTCATCGTTGTCGGCGGGTCCCGGGGTCGGCTCGACCAAGCGCCACCGGCGCAGGCCGGCCTTTTTCAGGACCATGGTCCCCGGGTCTTCAATGCGCAGTTCGTCGATCTTTTCCCCTGGGAAAAGGACCAGGGACTTGTCCCGCAGATCGAACAGGCTCTTGTCCAGGGCCTGGCCCAGGGGCGAGGCCACGGTAAAGACCTCGGACGAATCGCCCAGGCGGGCGTAAATCAACTGCCCCAGCGGGTTCTTGTGCCCGAGGTGCAGCGCGGGCGCCAGAATCCGGTCGCCGGCCATCAAGGTCAGGCTGATCCCGGGGCGGTCCAGGCCGAACGCCTCGAGCCGGGTCGAGGGCTCCTTGAAAACCCGGTCCTTTTTGGCGTCGAGGACCTGGCGGACCAGGTCCTCGGCCGCAAAGCGGTCCGCCGGCGTGTCCATGGGTTCGAGCATCCGCCAACTGTCCGGGCCCGCCTTGATCAGGTGAAATTCGGTCCGGCCGTTGCGAAATCTGACGGCCGTGACCTGGCCCGGGTCGAGATCGAATATCCGGGTCCGGACCTCTTCGAGTTCCTGCTCCTTTTCCTGGAGACGGACCTCATAGACATAATAGAACAGGCCCAGGACGATGAAGACCAGGAGGTAGACGACGAGCTGGCGGGGCTTCACTGCCGGGCCCTCCGACGGACGAAGACCAGGACCCCGGCGATCAGGGGCAGAAGGGGCAGGAGCACCAGCGGGACCCAGAGGACCAGTTTGGCCTGGTTGGCCGTGAGCATCAGGGGCTGGGTCTTGTCCTCCTTGGGCCGGATGGCGATCAGGTCGTCCTCGCCGGCCAGCCAGCTTACCGCGGCCGTGAACAGGTTGCCGTTGCCCTGAAAGCCGTAATACCCGTTGGTGGCGAAGTCCGAATCCCCGAAGACCACGAAGCGGCCGGCCGTTTTGCCCGCCGGCGGGCCCTTGGATGCCTGCCGGTCCTGCTCGGGCCCCCCGGCTTTCAGAGCGCCGACCACGGCCACGGGTACGGGTCCGGCCATGTCCCGGCCCGGGTCCGGGGCGGCCTGCCCCTGATGGAGCCGGGCCAGATCGGTTTCGGCCCAGGCCTGTTCGCCGGTGAAGGCCAGGTCGACCGTAGAGGCCCCTTCGGCCGGGTCCTGGTCCGACGACACGGACCGGGCCGTGGGGAAGAAGGAGGTCAGCTTGAAGCCCTCGGTCATGGGGTGCTCGGCGTATCGGGCCACCAGGGGCATGAGGTAGCTGCCTCCGAAAAGGCGGCCCATTTTGTCGACGATGATGTCGTTGCCGATCTTGACGTGGTATCGGGCCAGGAAACGGACCAGTTCAGGCACGGTTTCCGGTTCGATCATGAAAAGGGCGTTCCCGCCCCGTTCCAGGTAGGCCGATATGGCCCGGGTTTCCTCGGGCAGAAGGTCTTTTTCCGGTCCGGCCACGATCAGGACGGCGCAGTCGGCCGGAACGGTCTTCTCCCGCATCAGCAGAAGGCTTTTGACTTCGAAGTTCTGCTCGGTGAGGGATTTTTCCACCTGGCTGAAGCCGGTTTTTTCCGCGTCCTTCGGGTCCCGTTCACCGTGGCCGGTCAGTAAATAGACGGCCTTGCGTCCGGGACGGGTGATCCGGACGATGGCGTTGGTCAGTTTGCTTTCCGTAATCTCGGGGATTTTTTCGCTGGACCCGCCGGACTCGACCACGGCCATGCTGTAGCTGGTGATGCCCAGGGCCTTGGCCCGATCCGGATTGCGGTCCGGATCGATCATCTGATACCGGAAGCGGCGGGTCTGGTGGGCGTACTGGTCGAGCAGGTCCCGGGCCGGACCGGCCAGGCCCAGTTCGCCCTGGAAAAAAGCGGTCACCCTGATCTCGGCCTTGAGGTGGTCCAGGACCTTGACCGTCTGGGGGGCCAGGCTGAAACGCCGGTTTTCGGTCAGATCGTACCGGGCCGAGTGCTTGAGGGTCAGAATGGCGGCCAGGACGACGATGCCCGTGACCAGCAGCACGGACAGGGCCGAACCGGCGCCGTACCGGGCCGAGCGGCTGGTCAGGAAGGCCCGGATTTCGGCCGGGTGATAGGAGGCGAAAACGGACAGGGCCAGGAAGGCCAGAGCCCAGGGAATGACATGGAATCCCATGAAAATCGGGGCGATCAGGTACCCGGCGGCCCCGAGGAAGATCAAAACCAGTCCGATCCAACCCAGAATTCGGCTGAATGCTTTCATCTCAGCCCCTCCACCGGTTGGATTCAAGACTGCGCAGGGTCAGGAAGAGGAAGAAGAAGGTGAAGAGGAGATAGTAGGCCAGATCGGCGGTGTCGATCAGCCCCTTGGTAAAGCTCATCAGGTGTTTGACCAGGGAGATGTATTCGAAAAAGGCGGCCGGGCCCGGCCCGACGGAAGCGGCCGACCAGCCGATGATCCAGAACAGCAGCAGCACGCCGAAACTGGCTACCGCGGCCACGATCTGGTTTTCGGTCAGGGACGAGATGAAGATGCCCAGGGCGATGAAGGCCCCGCCCAAAAGCAGGAGCCCCAGGTACCCGGACAGGACGACGCGGGGGACTTGCAGGCCCAGTCCGGCCAGGAGCAGGTGGTAAAACCCGGTCAGGGCCAGCATGACCGCGAAAACGGTCATGGCCGCGAAGTATTTGCCCAACAGCACCTCGACGTCCCGGACCGGATAGGAGAAGAGGAGTTCGTAGGTGCCGCTTTTTTTCTCTTCGGCGAACAGGCGCATGGTCAGCATGGGCAGCATCAGCAGCAGAACGACGCTCAGATTGCTGAACAACGGGGTGATGATCATGTCCACCAGGTTCAAACGGGCCATGTATGGATTGCGCATGGACTGAAGGCTGATCATCGAGTAGAAGGTCAGGCCGGAATAAAAGAAGTACCCGGCCAAGACCAGAAAGATGAAGACCAGGACGTAGGCGATGGGCGAGGTGAAGTAGAGCCTGAGTTCCCGTTTGTATATGGCCAGGAAGTTATTCATCCCCGAGCCCCTCCGTTCGATTGGCCGCCGGGGTTTCCTGGGTGACCAGGTTGAGGAAGACGTCTTCCAGGGATGCGGTCCTGGGAGTCATTTCGAAAAGGTCCCAGCCCGCGTTGCAGATGAACTGGGCCATTTCCGGGCGGACCTCGCTTTCGGTCTCGACGATGAAAGAGCCCGCATCGTCCCCGGCGACCACGCTGACCACCCCGGAAAGCCGGGCCAGGCGGGCGCGAATCTCATCGTCCGGGCCGCCGACGCGCAGCCAGAGGCGGTTCGCGCCGGTCACCCGCGCGCTCAGGTTTTCCGGGCTGCCCTCGGCCACGACCAGACCCTGGTCGATGATGACCACCCGCTGGCAGATCATGGAGACCTCGGGCAGGATATGGGTGGACAGGATCAGGGTCTTTTCTCCGGCAAACCCCCGGATCAGGTTTCGGATTTCGTTGATCTGCCTGGGGTCCAGGCCGATGGTCGGTTCGTCGAGAATCAGGATTTCCGGATCGCCGATCAGGGCCTGGGCCAGTCCGACCCGCTGCCGGTAGCCCTTGGACAGCTTCCGAATGAAGCGCCGGGCCATATCGGTGATCGAGCACGTCTCCATGATCCGGTCCACGGCCCGGGACCGGGCCGACCGCTTGAGGCCCTTGATCTCGGCCACGAAGTCCAGGTACTCCCGCACGGTCATCTCCCCGTACAGGGGTACGTTTTCCGGCAGATAGCCGATCTTGCGGCGAACTTCCTGGGCGTGTTCGAAGACGTCCAGGCCGGCCACGCGGACCTGGCCGCCGGTAGGCGGGTAAAACCCGGTCAGCAGGCGCATGGTCGTGGTTTTGCCAGCGCCGTTGGGCCCCAAAAAGCCCAGGGCCTCCCCGGGCTCGACCCGAAACGAAACGTCGCGTACGGCCTGGATCGTCCCGAACCGCTTGGAAACCCCTTGTACCTCGATCATGTGCGAACCGCCCGGCTCTTGTCTGATAAGTATCTCTTACAATTATAACAATTCAACATGAAATCCTTTGGTTACCATACACGCACCGACCTGTAAAGCGCTATTTCCATTGCCGGACGCACCTGATCTCCTGTTCCGGAAACCGGTCATTTCATATTGATAATCATCTTTCGAGCCCATGCAAGCCGGCCCAAGGCTTTTTTCCCGCCGGGCCGTTTCTTCGAAGCAGTCATTTATCCCGGATGTTGCGGTTGCCTCCCAGTAACTTTTCCATGAATCGGGGCAGTTGATATTTTAGCGGCCCGCGCGGCCCTTGGCCGAAGGACGACTCTGCCGCCGAGTCCCTGAGTATATATGGAAAAGGCGGCAGCCCGAGTCTCGAGGCCGAAGACCGCGACAGGGCGGTCATACGATGCCAGCAACCATTGAAGATTTACGCCTCCTGCCGCGGCGCTATTGACGAGCCGGGGCGGACGGGGTACTATAAAAATATTGAAGCTCCCCGCGGCAGGCCGGGGGGAATATTCGACATGTAAGGAAGAAAAACCCATATCAGTTGGCGGGCCAGCCCCGCGACAAGCCGAGGGGAATGCGCCCGCCCCGCGCGTTCAGATTTTTTTTCGGAGCCGTCCTTTGGAGGCCGGGGCGGGGCTCGGAAAAGTGGCGGACATCCGGGCGGCCTGTCCGAGTACGGCGCCGGGTTACGGGAACCGGTTCTCAATAGCCAGGCCGGCACGGCATTCCGGATGGTGGAGGGCGACCATGACCAACGTGGAAGCGAAAGTCCATAGTTACGAGGAACGTTACGGACTGCTGGCCAAGCAGATGGTGGACGCCGTGTGGGTCCTGGACGCGGCCAGCATGAAATACGTCTACGTCAGTAATTCGGTGGCCACCCTGAGGGGCTTTACGCCCGAGGAAGTCAAAAACGCGCCGATCCAGGACCATCTGACTCCCGAGTCTTATAAAACGGCCATGGCCGCCCTGATGGATGAACTGAAAAAGTTCGAGCGCAACGAGGCGGCCAGCCGGACCCTGGAACTCGAACTCTTTCAAAAGGACGGTTCGACGGTCTGGCACGAGGTCACGGCCCGCCTGTACAAGGAACAGGACGGAACCGTCCGGATCATCGGCATATCCAAGGACATTCAGGAACGCAAGGCCTTTGAACGGGAAAAGGAGCAACTGGTCGATCGGTTGCGAACGGCCCTGGCCGAGGCGGAGCGCCTGCTCCGGGAAAACCGTATTTTGCGCGGTCTCCTGCCCATCTGCTCCTCCTGCAAGCGTATCCGGGACGAGGACGGAAAATGGTGGCCGGTGGAAGAGTACATCGCCTCGCGGACGGAGGCGGACTTCACCCACACCATCTGCCCGGAATGCCGGACCAGGCTCTATCCTCAGTTCTCCTGACCCCGGTACATCAAGGCGACGACGCAATCCGCCATAGGCGGATGAATCCTCCATAGGCGGATGAATCCGCCTATGGCGGACAAGCCTGGTGCGCGGGACCGAATATATTCCGCATCTTCGGATTTGAACATGCGGGGCGGGCGCATTCCTCTCGGTTTGCACCGGGATCAGCCCGCAAAACAAATGGATTCCTCCCTTGCCTGTCGAAGATTCCCCGCCGCCTCCCGCGAGCATCTTCGCTTTGCTTCGGTCACCCTCGAACCCCGATCTTGACGGATATGGACGGACCGGGTACCATTTTTCCGAACCATCCTTTGGGGCCCTAAGCGGCCCGCCAGAGGGCGGGTCCAGGCTTCGGCAACCGAATCTTCAAAAAGCCACGCCGGCGCGGCATTCAGGACAGAAGAGGGAAATGATGACCAACGTGGAAGCGAAAGTCCGTAAGTATGAGGAACGTTACGGTCTGCTGGCCAGGCAGTTGGTGGACGCCGTGTGGGTCCTGGACCCGGCCAGCATGAAATACCTCTACATCAGCTCCTCGGTAGCCGCCCTGAGGGGCTTTACGCCGGAGGAAGTCAAAAACTCGTCGATCCGGGACCACCTGACGCCCGATTCCTATACCCAGGCCGTTGAAGTCATTATGGAAGCGCTCAAAAAGTTCGAACAAAACGAGGCCACCAGCCGGATACTGGAACTCGAAATGCTGCGCAAGGACGGCTCGACGGTCTGGCTTGAGGTCACGGCCCGCCTGTACAGGGAGCAGGACGGGACCGTCCGGATCATGGGCATATCCAAGGACATTCAGGAGCGCAAGGCCTTTGAACGGGAAAAGGATCGACTGGTCGATGAGTTGCGAGCGGCCCTGGTCGAGGCGGCCCGCCTGCTCCGGGAAAACCGGATTCTGCGCGGCCTGCTGCCCATCTGCGCCTCCTGCAAACGTATCCGGGACGAGGACGGAAAATGGTGGCCGGTGGAAGAGTACATCGCCTCGCGGACGGAAGCGGAATTCACCCACTCCATCTGCCCGGAATGCCGGATCAAGCTCTATCCTCAGTTATCCTGACCCCGGAATATCAGGGCGGAGGGCGTGAAATCGGCACGGCTCAAACCCACCGCCCCCCGCGGGGCGGCTGCTTGAGCGGTTGGGTTCGCCGCGGCGGCGGCAGCCGCCTGCATTATTCGGGTTCGAGGCCCGGCCCCTTCTCCGGGCCTCGGGTGCTACTCGATGACCATGGTCGCGCCGAGGTCCAGTTTGAACCGGCCGAAATACAGGCCGTCCTTCTTGATCCCGGCCACGGCCACGTCATACTTCAGCCCCAGAATCTCCGCGTTGTCCGGCGTGACCCGCCGGACCTTGTCTGTAAAGTCCTTGCCCGACAGCGGGCACTTGCGGTCCTTCAGGCCCATCAGTTGCGGGTCCGGCGCGGCTGCGAACGTCTTACCGTCAATGGATTCCTTGATGTAAAATTCCTTCATCGCCGACTCCTCCACGTAGTCCCTATCATAACCGCTCCCGGGCCGCGAATCAAGTCCGGACCGCCGCCGGGTCGAGCCCGATCCGAGAAAAATCTTGACGAAAACCTCAAAAAACGATATACTATTACTTGTCTTACGGATGAGACAAAACTTCAGCCCACGGAAAGGGTGCTTTAAAGAAGCGCCCTTTTTTTATCCCCATCTCAGGTCCAGGGACGGCTTCCGGGGATTGGACGAACCTTTCGGCCAAGCACGAGGAGGACCACCCCATGATGACCTTCGGCAACGTCGCCAAGATTTCCACCACCGCCGCCCTGGCCGGCATCCAGTCCGGCTCGACGACCGGCGGCCTGTCCAACATGTCCCGCTCCGAAGCCCAGGCCATGGCCATCGGCAAGGTGGCCGAAAGCAACATCATCGAGCCGACCAAGAAAAAGTCCGGCCTGGTCATCGGCCGGAAGGACGACGACAAAAAGATGGGCCTGAGCAAGCAGACCTACAACCAGATGGGCCAGCTCGGGACCATGACCGCCATGAAGCGGGCGGGGTCGTCCCTGAACAAGATCGTCTGACCTTTCCGTTCCGGGGGATTTTCCGGACCGGCCGGGCCTGAATGCCCCCCGGACCGAAGCGGGGACGGGTCTGCTTCGGTTCCCCTATTCTACGTTGATTTGATGCGTTTCCGTTCGTTCCCAAGCTCCGGCTTGGGAACCCGCCGCAAACACCATCGTCTGGGCGCCGGGCGGACCGGGAAAAAGAGGTCAGGCGTCTTTTTGTCTCTAACGTGTTGAAATGTCATCTATTTAAAGGATTCC
>JAHJTB010000224.1 GCA_018830135.1 Pseudomonadota bacterium
TACGCCCGGGCCCGCAATCTGCACGCGGCCGCCCGGATCGTGGTCTCCCGTTACAACGGGCGCCTGCCCCGGGATCGGAAGGAACTGCTCGAACTGCCCGGTATCGGCGATTATATCGCCGGCGCGGTGTTGAGCATCGCTTATGGCCAGGCCGTTCCCGCGGTGGACGGCAACGTGCGGCGGGTCATCTGCCGGTTGTTCGCGATCCAGGAACCGCCCGAACAGACGCGGACCCGGCGAGTGATACGGGAACGGACCGAGGCATTGGTCCCGCAAGACCGTCCGGGCGATTTCAACCAGGGCCTGATGGAACTGGGGGCCACCATATGCCGGGCCGGGCATCCGAACTGCCCGGACTGTCCGGTCCGACGCCATTGCTCGGCCCGCCGATCAGGACTTCAAGATCGTCTGCCGCTCAGGACCAAACGGAAACCGCTGCCTGTCAGACGAGCCGTGGCCGGAGTCGTCCGGGACGACCGGGGGCGGTTTCTGGTGGTCCGCCGGCCCGACCATGGCCTGCTGGGGGGGCTGTGGAAATGGCCCGGTGGCGAGATCGGCCCCGATGAGGAAGCCCGGAGCGGACTTGAGAGGACCATGGTCGAGGAGGTCGGTCTGAACGTACGGGTGGGGCCGATGATCGCAACTGTCCATCATCAGTACACCCACTTTCGGGTGTCCATCGACGTCTTCGAATGCCTTGAAGCCAAGGGTGATCCGCGGCCCATTACATGCTCGGCCTGGCGGCGGGAAGCCCCGGAGCGGTTCTCCCGCCTGAGCTTTTCCAAGGCGGACCGGGACATATGCGAGGCGGTCCTGGCGAGGGCCGAGTCCGAACCGGATCGGGCAGGCGGACCCTGAGCCGTCAGGCAGAGCACTATATCGTTCAATCACGACGGCCGGGGTGCAAGCGGCCGGTGGGCGCCAGATCAGGCGCCCTTTTTATTTGACCGCCTCGTTTTGAGACAACGGCCGAGACGGCCGGGAACCCGTCAAACCGGCGGGCTCGGATTCGCGTCCGTTCGAGAGCCTACAAGCCAACTGAAGACCAAGGCGCCCATCAGGCCGATCAAAGCGGCCAGATCGAAGGCGTATTCGAGACCGAAATGGTCCACGGCCAGTCCGGCCAGAATCGGCCCGGTTCCCAGGCCGACGCTCATGCCCAGATTGAAGAAGCCGGTCACCGAACCCTGGCCGTAGGTCCGGCCTTCCTGGATGACGATGGCCATGGCGGCCGGCATGGACAAGGCCGCCGCCGCCCCGATCAGGATGCAGACGAACAGTATGGATGAAAACTGGTGGCATCCCGCCAACAGGGCCATCATCCCGGCCGAAGCCGCGCTGCCCAGGGCGACCAGCGCGCTGCGCCGCCAGCGATCCGCCAGCCGGCCGAAGGGGCCCTGCAAGGCGGCCACGATCAGGACATTGCTGGAGACGGCCAGTCCGATCTGACCCGGAGTCATACCGGCCTGTGCGGTAGCGATCAAGGGAAGGAAGGTGAACAGAATCCCCCGGGCCACGGCGCCGGTAAACCGGAAAATAAACAGTCCCCAAATCTGAGGACGTTTCAGCATGGCTGAGTATTTCTGCGGAACCGGGCCGGCGGCGGACGTCCGGGAATCATCGGCAGGCAGGAACATGGCCACCAGGATGAAGGCGGCCAGGCAGAGCAGGCTCATGAACACGAAATTGGCCTGGATTCCGGCCATGTCCATCAGCAGGCCGCCTGAAAGAGGGCCCAGACCGAAGCCGAGGAAGAGGGCCGAGGAGAAAAATCCCACGAACTTGCCTTCATGCTCGCGGGGGGCGATGTCCCCGACATAGGCAAAGGCCACGGGCATGACAAAGGCGGCTGCCGCACCCTGTACGAAGCGCACGGCGGCCAGATCGACCAGGCTGTCGGCGACCAGGTAGCCCAAGGAGACCAGCCAGAACATGAACAGGCCGATGGTCAGGAAACGCTTGCGGCCCCAGGAATCGGAAAGGCGGCCGGCTATGGGACTGAAGACGGATCGGGTCAAGGAAAAGACCGCGAAGATCAGGCCCAGCCAGACCCCGGTCGCACCCAGGGTTTCCGCGTACAGAGGAAGCAGGGGAACGATGTTGCCCACCCCGAGCATGGTCGTGAATATGGCCAGGTAGAGAACCCAGAATATCCGCCGGTTCGTAGCCCGGTCGCCGGACAAATCGCTGGCTTCGACCTTCAAGATCCGCGCCCCAGGACTTCCCGATAAAGCCGCTCCGTTCCGACGTCGAACATCAAACGGCCCGCTTCGACAAGCCCGGGTTCCATTTCGAAAAAGTCGATCATTTTCTCTCTCACGATCTCGATCACGTCCTTCCGGGCCAGGCCTTGCCCGACCAGATTTTCGGTCAGCAGATAGAGGCGAACAAAGTATTCGGTCATCCGCTCGATTTCGTCCTTGCCGCACAGGTCGCCGTGACCGGGTACGACGGATGCGACATCTATGTCGCCCATCAGGCGCAGGGCGCGAATCCATTGGGAGAAGTCGGCCTGGCCCTTGAAGGGATGTCGGCCCGCGGTGACGTTGTCTCCGGTCAGCAGGACCCGGTCTTCCTCAACGTAGACGGCGATACTGCCGGGGGTGTGGCCGCCGGTATGAAAAATCCGGATGGTCAGCCCTCCCAGAACCAGGCGCATCCGGTCGGGGAAGACGATCTCCGGCTGAACTAGCGGTTGACCGAGTATGAACGCCGCGTCCTCCTCCCCCAGACCCGGGTAGACCGGGACCATGGACTCCCGCAGGGTCCCGCCCGGCTCCATCATCTCATCCCGGGCCGTTTCGTGCATGATGGCCGGCCCGCCCAAGCGGTCCAGACCGGTGATGTGGTCGAAGTGATGATGGGTCAAGATGACGTAGCGCGGCCCGTCCGGGTCCAGGTCCTCGATAAAGGCATGCCAGTGGTCGATTTCCCGGCGGATCATCGGTGTGTCGATCAGCACCAGACCGGCTTCGGTCCTGATGCAGGCCACGTTGGCCCCGGTGTAATCGACGGAGGCGAATATCCGGTTCGTGACTTGCCGTATGGCCATGTCTTCCTCCGGCGGATTCCCCTCGGACGTCATTCGTCCCATGCTCCCCGCGTCATCGTCCGGTTGCGGGGCATGGATACCGAGCCACCATGAATCTGGCGATACGCCCGGAGGTCCGATCCTCAGGGCAAGGACTTAGGGGTGATGCGCTTTTCGATAAGGCCGAGTTTCCTTCATAGGACAAGGCCGAGGGCCTGTCAAGGACTATGGCTGGCGCCCAGTGACCTTTCAACGGTTGGTGGCCTTGAAGAACCGCCCTTTCACGGCCTTCGGCATCGGGGCTCCGGCTGCCGTCTTCCCCATGTCAGAGTGAAAGGACCAGGGCGGCAGTGTCGACCTTCGGCCGAAGGCCGTTCGGGCGGCAAGAATACTCTAGGCACTGATTCACTGAGTATTTACGGCGTCGATTGTTTTTCGCGACCCTTCCGGCTCGGACTGGCCGTCACTCGGAAATTGGATATAATCTGGTTAGGTCGCGGTCAAGCCCGGATTTCTCACCCGCTTCCAGCCGCGGCCGGGAAATCCTTGCTGCAACGCTCGTTTCGAAGATTTTGGTCCTCGACATACCGCCCTGATATGCCCGCGGCCAAAATCTTCTCCAACTTCGCGTTTCGCTAATGATTTCTCGACCTCGCCACGGAACCCGGTGAGAAATCCGGGATAGCGGGAAAATCCGGGTTAAAAATCAGGAAACGAAAAAGGAGCGCCAGCTATGGAGAACGACAGCCTTTCGCCCTCGGCGGCGGACCGGTTTTTTGCCAGGGACGTCCAGGATCAACTGGAAAAAGTTTTCGAGGCTATTCCCAACGAGGTCAAGGTATATCTCTTTGCCGACCCGGAGGACAAGTCGCGCGAGATCGAACTGGGGCGAGACCTGTTGGCCGCCTTTCAGGAGGTGACCGACAAGATTCAGATCAGGGAGTACGACCTCTCCCATAAAATCGCCCGGAAGCTGAAAATCGATCGGTCGCCCACGATCGCCTTCGCCCCGGACAGCTATTCGATTCGCTACCTGGGCATCCCTTTAGGTGAGGAAGGCCGGACCCTGGTCGAGACGATCGTCCTGGTCGGGCTGAAGACGGCCAACTTGAACGAGCAGACTCAAAAGGTCCTCGGTCGAATTGGGGAGCCCCGAAAACTGAGGGTATTCGTCAGCCCGACCTGCCCCTACTGCCCCCAGCAGGCGGTCAACGCGATCAAGGCGGCCATCGAACGGCCGGACATGATCTCGGTCGAGATCGTGGACACCAGCTTCAACACGGACCTGGCCGAACGGTACCAGGCCTTCAGCGTTCCCCAGACCTTTGCCGACGACGTCCTGATCGCCAAGGGCGCCCAGCCCCAGGAACTGTTCGCCGCCTCGTTGGAAAAAATGGAGGAACAGTCCTACTTCATTCCCGAAACAGACGCCGAACGCGTGGAGACGGACGTGGTTATCATCGGCGGCGGCCCGGCCGGGCTGACCGCGGGTATCTACGCCGCCCGGAGCGGTTTGAAGGCCGTGATCATCGAGCGGGACACCCTGGGCGGGCAGGTGGCCACGACGCCGGTGGTCGAGAACTACCCCGGGCTGGCCCACACGGGGGGCAAAAACCTGGTCGACATCATGGTCCAACATGCCCTCGAGTACGTGCGGATTTTTCCCCGGGAGACGGTCCTTGAAATCCAGGCCGGTCAACCCATGGAAATCACCACCTCCCTGCGTCGGTTCGCGACACGGGCTATTCTGTTCGCCACGGGCGCGACCCACAAAAGGCTGGGGGTCCCTGGCGAGTCCCGCTATGCGGGCCGGGGCGTCAGTTATTGCAGCACCTGCGACGGCCCGCTGTTCAAGGAGCGGAACGTGGTCATGGTCGGCGGAGGCAACAGCGCCGTGACCGAGGCGCTGCACCTGCACCACATCGGGGCCAAAGTGTCCTTGGCCCATCGCCGGGACCACCTGAGGGCCCAGGAACAACTGGTCAAGGACCTCGATGAAAAAGGCATCCCCGTGCTTTGGAACACGGAGATCAAGGAGATTCGGGGGGAGGGGACCGTTCGCGAACTGGTTTTGTACAACAATCGGACCGGTGGGACCGAGACCATGGAAGCGGACGGTCTGTTCGTATCCATCGGGTACGAACCCGAAGTCGAACTGGCCCGGAAAATCGGTGTCGAACTGACCGGGGATGGGTACATCAAGCACGATGGGCAACATCGGACCAACGTGCCGGGCATTTACAGCGCCGGCGACGTGGAGGGCGGTTACAAGCAGATCGTCACCGCGGCCGGAGCGGGGGCCGGGGCGGCCATGACCATCTTCGAGGACCTGACCCATCCATACTGGAAGGAAGAGAGCCGGAATCGCATGGCCTGAAGCAGGTCCGGGATTGTGGGAACAGGCCGGGTCTGTTCCCGGCCTATCCCCCCTGCCGGGACCGCTCCCAATCCGCGTGGACCAGTTCGACGATCCGGCGGCCCCGGTCGAAACAGGTCCGGATGCCGTCCCAGTTCGGCTCGACGAATATTTTATGCATCAACAGCCCGTCGCCATCGAACCAGCGGGGCAGAAGCCCGCCCAGAAAGTAGCCGCGCTCCCGGAGCCGTTCCGCGGCCCACCCGACCCGGGGCTGGGCCAGTTGCAGCCAGACCTGAATGACCAGAACCCCCTGCCCGGTCAACCCGGCCTCCTCCTGATCGAGCACCTGCCCCAGATCGGGGCCGGTCTCGATTACGGCCAGCCGGGCCACCTGGGCGAAATCGAAAACCCGGGTCTGGATTCGGGTGGTCCGGCCCGGCTCCGGTTCCCCTTCGGCCAGCCGGGCATCCCTGGGGTCATCCAGCGCTTCGTACATGAATTTCAAGGAGTTCTCGTAAACGGCCGGCAGATACACGGTATGGGGCTTGGAACGGAACTTCATGAAATCGAACAGGGAGGCCACCCGCCCGGTCGCGCTTTGCTCCTTGGTATAGGCCGAGCCGGGCATGAGGTCCACCTCGAGGGCGAAACTCTCCCAGCCCAGTCCGTGAGTCATTTTTTGGGAAAAAACGTGGTTGCAGACCGATTCGCCGTAGATGCCCCCGAGGCCGAAATCCCGGGCGCCAAAGTCCTGTCCGTGTTGGACCATCCGACTGAATATGCCGTGACCGCCCCGGTAGCCCCGCGAGACCACGCCGGCCCCGGACTCGTATATGCCTGGATACGGCCCGCTCTGGAATATCGCGTTGTGGCCGACGATGTCTCCCTTGGGCGTTCGGGCCACGCTGGAAATTGTCCGGCGGGCCGCATTCTCCTCGATCAGGCGCTCCGGATCGATAAAGGTTGAGATGGGATAGTTGGCGCCGTACACGGTCCGGAAAAGGCGGCACACGCCCGGAGCGTCTTCGGGCCGAAACAGGTCCACATCCCAGGGCTGCCCCGATTCGATTTCATGACCGTCATCCATGATTTCCGTCATTTGACTCTCCTTGTCCCCCCGTCCATCCTGGCGGGGCGCCGGCGGAAGCAGTCCCGGGTCACCTACGCGGGCCGGACCGGGGTGGCCCCGCCTTTAGGACCCAGCCACAAGGCCAGAACGGCCGAGACCAGACTGAAGGCGGCGCAGGTGTAAAACAACGTCCGATAACCCCAGTGGGCCACGATCGGACCGCCCAACAGCGGTCCAAGGAAAAACCCGCCCTGAAACATCTGCATGCCCAGATTGGTGTTGAAGGCCCTGAATTCGGGAGGGGACAGATCGAACATCAAGGCGTTCAACAGGGGCATGGACACACCCCAGCACAGTCCCAGGACCGCGCCCAGGACGAAAAACAACGCCGCATTGGGCGTGTGGGCCAGGACCAGGTAGCCCGCGGCCAGGAAGAAGATGGAGATCGATGCCAGCCTGGCCTTGTTTGTCTTGTCGAGGAACGATCCGGCGGCGGCCCGAACGCCGATCTCACCGATAGTCGAGATGGTCAGAAAGAATCCGGCCCCAACCACTCCGATCGACTGGCCGAATCCGGCCAGGTAGTAAAAGACCAGCGCATAGGCGGCGTAAAAAAGCAGCATGGTCAGCAGGGCCGCCGGAACGCGGGGATTCCGGATGTCTTCCTTCAATTCAGCCAGGGTCAGACTCCTGCGGAGCACATCCGGCCCGCCGGCCGAATCGACCGGGCCCGCCGCCAGAACCAGAGGAAAGATCAGAATCATGATCACGGAAAACAGGGTCAGGATGTGGGGGAACCCGCCCAGCCATTCCGTCAAAAAAGGCAGGACCGGCGGTATGATCGCGTTGGGCAGGATGGCCACGATGGCCAGGATGCCGAAGGCCTGGGCGCTCCGTTCCCTTGGGATGAACCCGACCAGGGCCGTCATGAGCGACGTGGCCAGAACGACGTTGGCCAGGCCATGAAGAACGCGGATCGCCAGCACGCTC
The DNA here is from genome assembly GCA_018830135.1 of Pseudomonadota bacterium. Lineage (GTDB taxonomy): Bacteria > Desulfobacterota > Desulfarculia > Adiutricales > JAGVGV01 > JAHJTB01. Next base: position 7,450 of record JAHJTB010000224.1, read on the forward strand.
CAGAAGCCGCTGCCCAGCCAGTAGGCGGCCAGGACAATGATGACCCCGCCGGCCCCGATGAATATCCAGCGGCGGGCGTTGCCGGCGTGGAGAAACGGGCTGATGATGGGCCGCATGATCAGGGCCATGGCGGAAAACACGCCCATGAGCAGGCCGAAGGACTTGGGATCGATGGGCAGGGTCTGAAGATAGTCGTAAAAGCGGAAAAAGATGGACAGATTGGCGAAGGCCAGGAACACCGCTGAATTGAGCAGGACAAACTCGCGGGTCCAGATGAAGACGGGCTCGTGTTTCGCCTGTCCTTGGGAAGCGGCGGCGGCGTTCATCGGGAAGTCCCCGGGCTTCCGGCCGGCCGGGCGTATTCGATCAGGCGCAGGATCAGATTGCCGGCGAGAAGGCGACGGTAGTCCGCGCCGGCCCGGATGTCGTCAATCGGCCGGACCGCCCGGCGGGCCAGGACCGCCGCCCCTTCAAGCGTATGCATGGTCAGCGCGCGGCCGATCAGGGCCGCCTCCACTTCGTCGGAAATGACCACCGTAGGGCCCACGCTGCCCCAGGCCAGCCGGGCCGATTCGATCCGGTTCTCATCCGAAACCCTGAGCAGGGCGGCCAGACTGACCACGGCAATGGCCAGGGCCATGCGCGGCCCGACCTTTTCGAAGTGATGGATGCAGCCGGGGGCGGCCTTATCCAGACGGATTCCGGTCACAATCTCCCCGGAGTTCAGGGCCGTCCGTCCGGGCCCCAGGATGAAATCCCGCATGGGCAGACTTCTGTTCCCGCCGACCGATTGGATCTCCACTTCGGCCCCGAGAAGGTACAGCGGAGGCAGGGTGTCGCCCGCCGGAGAGGCCGTGCAGACGTTTCCGCCGATGGTGCCCATGTGTCGGATGGGCGGCGATCCCAGAACGGCCAGGGCGCGGGCCAAAATCGGCGCATGTTCGAGGATCAGCGGATCGTCGAGGAGTTCGGCATGGGTCGTGCCGGCCCCAATGACCAGGGAACCGCCTTCGTCCCGGACCCCTTTCAGTTCAGAGACCGATTCCAGGCAGATGAAGGCATCGGGGGCGGGACGCCCGTGACGCATGGACGGGAAAAGGTCCGTGCCGCCGGCGTAAAGCACGGCCTCCGGCCTCCGTTCCCATATCGGCCAGACCTCTTCGATCCGGCGCGGCATGAAGACCGGCTTCATGACTCCTCCCGACCGGGACGGTCCGAGGCCTCTTCCACGGCATCCACGATTTTTTGATACCCGGTACAACGGCAGAGATTGCCGCTCAGACCGGCCCGGATTTCCTCCCGGCAGGGAGAGGGATTGCGCCGCAGCAGGTCCTCGGCGGCCAGGACCATACCCGGCGTGCAGTACCCGCACTGGACGGCGCCGGCCCGGACAAAGGCCTCCTGGATCGGGTGCGGACCGTCCGCTCCGGACAGGCCTTCGATGGTCGTCACCTCACGACCTTCGAGTTGGGCCGCCAGCATCAGGCAGGACAGCCGGGTCGTGCCGTCCACGAAAATCGTGCAGGCCCCGCATTCCCCCGATCCGCAGCTTTCCTTGGTTCCGGTCAGGCCGAGGTCCTCCCGGATGAGGTCCACGACCCGGCGGTCGGCGTCCGTTTTCACGGTCGTTTCCTGGCCGTTTAGAACAAAATGCAGTTCCATCTACTCATCTCCCGATGTGGACTGGGACAAGGCCATGAGGACCTTTTCAGGGGTCAGGGGCGGATCGGGAATCCGGACGCCGCAGGCGTCGAACAGGGCGTTGGCCACGGCCGGCAGGGGGCCGTTGATCGGAATTTCCCCCAGTCCCTTTAACCCGTAGGGGCCGGTGGGTTCGAACAGCTCGACCGCCTCGGAGTCCATGTCCGGTACGTCTACAGCGGTCGGGATGACGTAGGTGGCCAGGTCCGGGGTCAGTCCCCGTCCCTGTTTAACCATGTAATCCTCGTACAGGGCGTAGCCGAGCCCCTGGACGATGCCGCCCTGAACCTGCTGCTCGTAAAGTTGAGGATTGACGGTTCGCCCGGCTTCGGTCACCGCCAGATAATCCTGAACGTCCACCCGTCCCGTCAGTTCATCCACCTCGACCCGGGCCAGATGGGCGGCGTATGAAAACACGAGATGGGGCAGGCCGTAAACGGAGCGGAGCCGGGCCCGAATCGTATCCCTGGCCGTCGGGGCCCGCCAGTGATGGACCGCGGTCCGTTCGGCGGCGGACATGGCCCGGGCCAGGTCGGCCAGGCTGATCTCGCGGCCCGTGGCCAGGTGTCGAACCCGGCCCGGCAACAAGGCGCAGGATTCGGCGGCGTCGGCCATGAGCAGGTCGGCGGCCCGGCGCAGAATCCGGTCCTTGAGACCGTGGGCCGCGCCGATCAAGGCGTTGGCATAGGTGTAGGTCGTCCGGCTGGCGGCCGAGGTGCCGGATGGCAGGGTGGCGTCGGTGTCCGGCAGGCGGAGTTCAAGGCCTTCCGGGTCCTGGTTGAACACCTCGCCGGCGACCTGCAGGCAGGTGCTGGCATTGCCCTGGCCCATGTCCGGTACGCCCGAGTCGATCAGAAACCGGCCCTCCGGGGTGAGTTCGACCTTGGCGTTGGCAAAGTCCGGGACCACGGGGCCATAACCGGAGCCGTGACTCAGACAGACAAGGCCGAGACCGCGGCGCTTGAAGATCGGGGCTTCGGCCTTCCAGACCTTCCTGTTTTTGTACCATGGATGTTCGGACAGTCTGGCCAGGCATTCAGCCGCACCGGTGGATTGGAGCAGGGTGACCCCCACGGGATTGGCGTCGCCCTGCCGGACCACGTTCATCAGACGGAAGCTCAACGGGTCCAGGCCCGATTCAAAGGCCAGCCGGTCCACCATCTGCTCGAGGGCCGCCGTGACCTGGGGAACGCCGAAGCCCCGGAACGGGCCGCTGGACGGGTTGTTGGTGTAGGCGCAGGTCCCCCGGATGCACACGTGAGGTATGCGGTAGGCCCCGCCGGCGTGTTCAACGGCCAGGGCCAGGACTTCACCGCACAGGTGATCGTAGGCTCCGCCATCCATGATAATCCGGCAGTCGAGAGCCCGGAGGCGTCCGTCCCGCGCGGCCCCCAGGCGGTAGTGCAGCCGCGCGGGCAGACGCTTGACCCCGGCCAGAAAGCTTTCTTCCCGATCCCAACACATCCGGACCGGACGGCCCCGGCCCGCCAGCGCGGCCAGGGCCAGCAGGCATTGAACGTGAACGCCGTCCTTGCCGCCGAATCCGCCGCCCAGGTAAGGCGCAACGACCCGGACCCGGTCCGGGGTCCAGCCCAGGACCCGGGCGATTTCGGAGCGGTCGCGGAAGGGCGACTGGGTCGAGGCGACCACAAGCAGGCGGCCGTTTTCCTCGAGACGGGCCCATCCCGCCTCGGTCTCCAGGTAGGCGTGCTCCTGGCGCGGCAGTTCGAAACGCCCCTCGACCAGGACGTCGCAGCCTTCCAGACCCAGGACGCCTTCACCTTTTTCGACCGTCACCTCGGCCATGACATTGTCCGGGGACTCGTCATGGATAACCGGCGAGCCTTCGGCCAGGGCCTCTTCGGGATCGAAGACCGGCGGCCGGGGCGCCAGGGAGACCTCGATGGCCGCCAGGGCCTTGTCAAGCGCCAACCGGCTTTCGGCCACGACCAGGGCCAGAGCATCGCCTATTCTACGGACCTTTTCATCCACCAGCACCGGCTGGTCCAGCCGCACGATGCCCTGGCGATTTTCACCCGGCACGTCCCGGTGAGTCAGGACGGCTAGAACGCCGGGCAGCTCACGGGCCGCCCGAACGTCGATCTCTACCAGATCGGCATGGGCCTCGCCGGATCGCCTGACGCCGCACCAGAGCATGTCCGGGGCGTAAAAATCGGCCGCGTATTTTTCAGCGCCCGTGACCTTGCCCATGGCGTCGGCCCGAGGCATGGACAGACCGACCCGGGGGCTGCTTCCGATGGGTTTCAATTGGCCGCAAACCTCCTTGCGTTCAGCGCCGGGTCGAATCGTCTGTTTGCGACCCGGCCGTTCAACTCGCATCCCTCAAGACGTGGTGCAGGGCCTCGATCAGAGCCGACATGGCCTCCGGCTGATGAAGGCTCACCCGAATCCAGTTAGGAAAACGAAAACCGGTCATGCTCCGAACCATGACGCCCCGGCTCATCAGCTTCCGATAGGCCATGGTATCGCTCATGGGCAGCCGGACCATGACGAAGTTGCCTTCCCCGATGACCGATTCCAGGCCCAGGGCGGCTAGTTCCCGACGCAGAAAATCCTTGCCCTCCCGCACCAGTTCCCGTGTCCGGAGCATGTGCTCATCGTCGCCCAGGGCGGCCTGGGCCGCGGCCTGGGCCAAGGCATTGACCGAATAGACCACGCAGGTCCTGCGGACGACATTCACCACCTCCAGGGAACCGGCCAGATAACCGATCCGCAGGCCGGCCAGACCGTGCATCTTGGAAAAGGTCCGGAAGACGACCAGGTTCGGATACTCCGGGATCAGGCTGATGCCGTTCGGATAGTCCGGGCGTTCGACAAACTCGAAATAGGCCTCGTCCACCACGACGATCTGGCGGCCGTCGATCCGGTCGAGAAAATGTCTGAGCTTCCCTTCGGACCAGTAGGTGCCGGTCGGGTTGTTGGGATTGCAGACAAAGAGAATCTTGGTCCGTTCGTCGATCCGTTCCAGCATGCCCTCGTCGTCAAAACAGAAATCCTTGAGCGGAACCAGCCGGGCCTCATATCCGGAAAATTCGGCGACCCATTCGTAAACCGCAAAGGTCTTGTCCGCGGTGATGATGTTGTCGCCCTCCTGGCAGAAGGCTTTGATCACGAAGGCGATGACTTCATTAGCTCCGTTGCCCACCAGAATCTGGTCCGGTTCCAGATCGAACTTGTCGGCCAGGCCGTGGCGAAGATAGTGGCAGTCGCCGCTGGGATAGAGAGAGGCCTTGAGGGGTGGCGTATTTCGGAGGATGTCCCTTGCCTCCGGCGGCGGCCCCAGCGGGTTCTCGTTGTTGTTGAGCCGGTAGAGGTGATCGACGCCGTAGAGCCGCATCAGTTCGGCGTCCGGCTTGGACGGGATGTAGGCCTCGAAATGCTTGACGTATTCCGGGATGAGCGGGTCCAGGTTGAAACGATGCATGGTCATTTACCTTGACTGGTGCTGGAAGATGACCATATCGGCCCGCCCGCCGTACGGGATGACCAGTCGGGGCGTGAAACCCTGGTCGAGCAGGACGGGCGTCCAGTCGGCCTGCCAGGCCAGGCCCGTGTCGAGAAGGAAAAACAGGTTGTCGATGTGTTCCGACCGGAGCAGACTGAGATGCCGGCTGATATTGGCGGCCCGGTCTTCGCCGTTCCACATGGGGCGGAGCGTGGCCTGGTCGAGCCCTCGTTCGATGGTCGTACTCAACACGGAGTGGGGCGAAATCCGTTCTCCTTCGTGCCGGGTCTTTCGTACATCACGCGGCAGGACCAGCCGGCCGTATTGTTCCGCCAGAAAATCCGCCAGCCCGGGATGGGCCCAGACCGAGACGCCGCTGTCTTCGGACAGTTGGCGATAGAAGAACGGAACCGGGCGGCGGTCGCTCCCGCCAAAGGATACGTCCAGCGCGCCGAGGGTGTCGAAGTAACCGGCCGGAGGAGACGACGGGGTATAGCTGCAGATGATGCCCAAGGCATCGGTCCGGGCCACCCCGTTGATGCAGGCCTCGATCAGGTCGGCGGCCATGTTCGAATCCGGGGGCTGGTTGAAGGGATAGGGGCCGTAAAACTCGACGATTCGCGAGCCTTGCCGCCAGATCATGCCGCCGCCGATACGGTTTCGCTCTCCCTGGGCCACGACCAGACCGAACTTTCCTCCTCCGATCATGTCCGCCAGCCGGCCCGGTTTCTCGAAACCGGCGGGGTAAAGACGATTGGCGGGATAATGGAGGGCCAGGAGTCGACTGAATTCCTTGACCTGTTCCCGGTCGGCTGTCTGAACTCGATACGATTTCAGGGGTCTGGCCTCTGGTGGTTCAATATCATCGGTCGCTGGGTAGCTCTTGGCTTTGATCAGCACCAGGCCGATGCCCTGATGGAGCTCCTCGAAGAGAGAGAAATCGTCCACGGATCTGGAGGCCAGCAGCAGCCCCAGATCGCCCAGGTCCTTTTCGTCATCCAGGGAAACGCCCGCGGCCAGGTTGAACAGGCGCAGATCGAGATCGCGGCCGGTAAAGACGAACTTGGCCTGAACGTAGTAACCGTAATTGGTTATTTCCAGACTCAGAGTGTGTCCTTGAGCGGATATCCGGATCAGGTAGGCGAAAATCTCCTCCACGGCCAGGGTCAGCTTGATGGCCTCGACCGCGCCCAGCCCCATTCCAATGGCCGTGTTCTCGGCCAGGCCGGTCACGGCGGACATGAAGCGCTCGGTCAGGGGTACTATCAGGGAGAGTGATTCTTGATTGGATGTCATGGTCTTTTCCTCGCCGGTCGTCGGGCCGCGATGCCGCCCCTTTCATATTCTGGCCGAAACCGGGGAAAAAGCCAAGCGGTAATCGGCCGATCGGATGGGGGTGCACCATCTGGAACGGGCAAAAAAATCCCCCCGTGCGGGGGGATTCAGGGGGTCAGCCTTCGATAAAGGCCTTCAACCGCTTGCTCCGACTGGGGTGACGCAGCTTGCGCAAAGCCTTGGCTTCAATCTGTCGAATGCGCTCCCGGGTGACCTCGAAGTCCCTTCCGACCTCCTCGAGGGTGTGATCGGCCTTTTCGCCGATGCCGAAACGCATGCGCAGCACCTTTTCCTCGCGGGGGGTCAGGGTGGCCAGCACCTTGCGCGTCTGTTCGGACAAATTCAGGCCGATGACCGCGTCCGAGGGAGACATGATCTTCTTGTCTTCGATGAAATCTCCCAGGTAGCTGTCTTCTTCTTCACCGATGGGGGTTTCGAGGGAGATGGGTTCCTTGGCGATCTTCAGGACCTTGCGCACCTTGTCCAGGGGCAGTTCCATTTTTTCCGCGATCTCTTCCGGCATGGGTTCGCGGCCCAGTTCCTGGACGAGGTAGCGGGAGGGCCGGCTGAGCTTGTTGATGGTTTCGATCATGTTGACCGGTATGCGAATGGTCCGGGCCTGGTCGGCGATGGCCCGGGTAATGGCCTGGCGTATCCACCAGGTGGCATAAGTGGAGAACTTGTAACCCCGCTGGTATTCGAACTTGTCAACCGCCTTCATCAGGCCGATGTTGCCTTCCTGGATCAGATCGAGAAACTGGAGTCCGCGGTTGGTGTATTTTTTGGCGATGCTGACCACGAGGCGCAGATTGGCTTCGATCAATTCCTGCTTGGCCACACGGGCCTTGGCTTCACCCCGTTGGACCTGCTTGAGGATTTTTTTGATCATGGCCGTGGACATCTGGGCCTCGGCTTCCAGCTTCCGGATTTTCTGGTTGTGCAGCCGGATGGTCTTTTCCAGGTTCAGAATTTCTTCCGGGACCATTTTGAACTTCCGGACCAGTTTGGGGCTGTTTTTGAAATCCTTGCGAATCTGTTTGCACAGCTCCCGCAGTTCGGCCTGGTTCTTGCCGCAACGGCAAAGACAGCGCTCGATGACCCGACAACAGTCTTCAATGGCTTCGTCGGAAGCCTTGAGTTGATGGACGATCCGGTCGGTCTGCCGTTTGTCCAGGCGCAACTCCCTGAAAAGGGACGCGATCTGCTCTTTGTTCTTCTTGATTTTATCGCGATGTTTCTTCCGGGTGGCCTGGGTCGTGGCCGACTTGATGCGTTTGGTCAGACTTTTACTTTCCTGGTCCAGGGTCCGCACCTGTTCGATGATGGCCAGGACTTTTTCATGACGCTGTTCCATCTCCATGGGCGTTTCGTCTTCATCCGCGTCCTTGACTACTTCCCGCACCCGAAGTTCGCCGGACTGCAGTTTGTCGCCCAGGGCCAGGATTTCGATCATGCCCAGAGGTGTCTCCAATATGGCCTCGATCAGTTCCTGTTCCCCGGCCTCGATGCGTTTGGCGATCTCGACTTCGCCTTCCCGAGTCAACAGGGAGACCAGGCCCATTTCCCGCAGGTACATCTTGACCGGATCGGTCACCCGCGTTTCCGGCTCGGCCTCGGAGACCACCTCGGTTTCGCGCTCGTCCCCGGCCTTGATTTCGTCCGGCTTTTTCGAGCTTTTGACCATGTGGATGCCTTCGACGATCTGGATGTCCATCTCGTCGAAGATCATCATCATGTCGTCGATCTGCTCGGATGAAATCAGGTCCGGCGGCAGTGCGCTGTTTAACTCATCGTAGGTCAGAAATCCTTTTTCTTTTCCAACCAGGATCAAACGTTTCAGTTCGTCTAGTTCGTTACCGTTCGCCATTTTTAAGACTCCCCCAACATGCTCATATTGCATTATTTTTCAGCAGGCGGTTCTTCTCCTGTATCAGAAGGACCAGCCCCGCATTATCCCCCGCTTGCTGGGCCGCTTTAATCTGCCCGGACAGACGGACCTCCCGCCTCCGTCGGTCACGTTCCTCGAAGCGGCCCAAAAAATCCGACACGGCCTGATTCAGATTTTCATCCTCCAGTCCGTCTTCGCCCAGGGCCAGACCCGATACCAGGTCGGCCTGGGCCGGTTCGAGCTGTTCGATAAGGCGGTCCGGGTCGACGGTCCGCGTCTTTCGGTACTGGCCGGCCATGGCTTCATATATCCGCCGGGCCGCCGGGCTGTCGAGCCTGGGGCCGAGGTCGGTCGAAAAAAAATGGTTTCCGACTTCCGGGTGCAGCAGGATCGTCCGCAACATTTCCATTTCAAAATCGGCGGCCAGTTCCCTGACCAGACCATCGGGTTCTTCCTCCTGCTCCGGTCGCCGTCGGGCGGAAAGCTCGAGGGCCTCCTCGGATACCTCGATCCGTTGGGCCAGAGCCCGGCGCAACAGGTCCTGGCGAGTCCGGCCCTCGACCCGGCCGATGACCCCCAATACCTCCTGGGCCGCCCTGGACTTGCCAGCCAGCGAGTCCGGGTATCGGGCCAGGGTCTGGTCCAGGTAGAAATCCAGCAGGTCCACGGCGCCGGACAGCGCCTCTTCGAGGGCCTCCGGGCCGAATTCCCGGACAAAGGTATCCGGGTCATGGCCCTCCGGCAGCTTCAGGACCCGCCCGTCCAAATCGGCCGACATGAAGAGCGGCAGGGCCCGGGCCGCCGCGTTCCGGCCGGCCTCGTCCGCGTCGAATAGTAGAACGGCCTGGTCAACGTAGCCCTTGAGCAACCGGAGGTGGTCCGGTGTCAGGGCGGTGCCCAGGGTGGCCGCGACGTGGCGGACGCCATGGGCGGCCAGGGACAGGAGGTCGAAATACCCCTCGACGATCAGAACCGTACGCCGCTCCCGCAGCCGGGGCCGGTTCTTGTCCAGTCCGTAAAGTATCCGGCCCTTGTGGTAAACCGGTGTTTCCGGGGAGTTGAGGTATTTGGGTTGATTTTCCTCCTCCACCAGCAGACGCCCGCCGAAGGCGACCGTCTTGCCGTCCAGTCCGGAGATGGGACAGACGACCCGGGAGCGGAAGGTGTCGTAATACTTGCGCCCGTCCCGGGCCTGCTTGACCAGGCCGGCCCTTTCCACGACTTCGGTCGGGATTTTTCGGGATTCGAGAAACAAACGCAGGTTGTCCCAACCGGCCGGAGCCCAGCCCAGGTGGAACTCCTCGATCAGATTGCGCCCCAGCCCTCTCCGGGCCAGGTAGTCCCGGGCCGGCCGGCCGCCGGGGCCTTCCAACTCGTCTTCAAAGAACTTCTGGGCCAGGGCCACGGCTTCGATCAAGGCGGTCTTGGTCCCTCTGTGGGCCTGATCCCCCCGGGCATCGACCCGGGGCAGATCGATGCCGTAACGCTCGGCCAGTTCGGTGACGGCTTCGGGAAAGGTGATGCCTTTATGCATCATCAGGAAACGGAAGACGTTGCCCCCGGCGCCGCAACCGAAACAATGGAATATCCGTCTTTCCGGATTGACCGTGAAAGAAGCCGTTTTTTCGCCATGGAAAGGGCACAGGCCTTTCAAGAGGCGGCCGGCGCGGGAAAGCGGGACGTAGCTCGAAATCACCTCGACGATATCCGCCGCGCTGCGGACTTCGTCGATCTTGTGTTCCGGAATCATGCCCGCCATGGCGCCTCAGTCCCGAATTTCGACCACGGTTACGCCTTCGCCGCCCAGGCGTCGCTCGCCCGGACGAAAGCTCAGCACGCGGTGGTCGTCGTGCAAATAGCCCCGAACAGCCTGCTTCAGCCGACCCGTGCCGATACCGTGGATGATGTTGAATGTTTTCAGACCGCCCAAAAGGGCCTGGTCCAGGGACTTGTCTATCCGGGGCAGGGCCTCGTCCACGGTCATCCCCAGAAGGTTGAGTTCGTTAGGTGGCGGACTGAAGTCCGAATGGGAGACCATGGGGTGTGCCTCGGCTTTCCGGACCGGTCCCCGGGACGGGGCCAGATCGTCCTGCCGGGTGAGTACCTTCATGCCTCCAACCTCGACTTCTACCAGATTTTTGACCGGGTGGGCCTTTTCGATCCGGCCTTCACGCCCCAGGCTGACGACCAGGACCGTGTCCCCGACCCGTACCTGTTTGATTCGACCCACGGACCGGGGCGGAAACTTGACCGCTTCCCGCAGACGCTCCCGGACCTTCCGAAACTCGCCGACCGGCTTTCCCCTGGGGCGTGCCTGCCGGGACAGCCTGCGTCCAACCTCCTTGAATTCCATGTCCGCCCGGGCCAGGGCCTGGCTGACCCGGTCTTTGAGGGACTCGATCTCGACGACAAAGGCGGCCTCACGGTCCTTTTCACGATTCCGGAGCCGGGCCAGGGCCTGGGCCAGTTCCTCTCGCAGGGCCTCGTTTTCGGCCCGGGACGCCTCCCAGGCCGCCCGTTCCTCCTCCAGACGCTGCATTAAATCCAGGGTCTTTTTGTGCCCTTCGTCCAGATAGGTTTCGGCCCGGTCCACGACCGCCGGGTCCAGGCCCAGGCCTCGGGCCATGGCCAGGCCGGCCGAGAGCCCGGGCGCGCCGTACTCCAGGCCGAACAAGGGCCGTCCGTCCGGGGCCGTCCGAACCGCCGCGTTGAAGGAGCCCGGCGTCAGATGAGCCCAGGCCTTGAGCAGGTGGTAGTGGGTCGCGGTTACGACCCAGGCGCCCGCTTCCTTGAGCTGGTCCAGCACGGCCAGGGCCAGGGCCGCGCCTTCGGCCGGGTCCGTCCCGGTGCCCAATTCGTCGAGCAGGACCAGGGCGGTTTCATGGGCCTGATCGAGGACGGAGCTCAAACGGGCCACGTGGCCGGAAAAGGTCGAAAGGTCCGACTCCAGGTCCTGATCGTCGCCGATCACGGCCATGACCCGGTCGAAAAAGCCCAGCCGGCTGCCCTCGGCCACGGGCAGGTGCAGCCCGCTCCGGGCCATCAGGACCAGAAGGCCCAGGGTCTTCAGAGCCACGGTCTTGCCGCCGGCGTTGATCCCGGACAGGACCAGAACCCGATTTTCGGCGCTTAGCCGCAGATCCACCGGGATCGTTGTTCGACCCGCCTCGGCCAGTCGGACCATCATCAGCGGATGCCGGGCCTCACGCAGTTCCAGACCGCCCCGGTCATCGTAGTCGGGCGTCCTGGCCCGAAGCCGGCGACTCAAGTCGGCCGAAGCAAAAAGAAAGTCGATCTCGGCCAGGCGTTCCTCAGCCCCAGCCAGGTCCTCGGCCACGGCCGCGGCCATCTTGGACAGGCGCATCAGAATTCGGTCGATCTCCTGCTTCTCCCGGCGGCGCAGCAGGTTCAAACGGCTGTTGTCCTCGACCACCTCCAGCGGCTCGACATAGGCCGTCGCGCCACTGGCCGAAAAATCGTGGACCAGCCCCGGGACCTGACGCCGGTTCGAGGAACGAACCGGGATCACGTAGCGCCCGCCCCGGCGGGTGACGATCTGGTCCTGAACAACCGGTTGAAAATCATTCGTTCGCATCAGACCGGTCAGCCGGTTCTGAATCGCACCCCGCAACCCCGAAAGTTCCCGGCGGATCGCGCCCAATTCCGGACTGGCCGTGTCCAGAACCTCGCCATCCGGACCCAGACAGCGTTCGAAGGTCTGCTCGAGTTCGACGAAGACCGGCAGGTCGCCGGCCATTTCAAATATCAGAGGGGCCGGCTGGGCGTCGTGGCGCAGGGCGGACCGGACCAGCCGGCTGGCCCGGGCGGCCCGAAGGACCAATAACAGTTCCCTGGTCCTTAGCACAAGGCCGTCCACATGCAGGCGGTCCAGCACATCGGCCAGGAAGGGCAGTTCCTCGAGCGGCGGGGGACTGGACCGGTCGCAAAACGCCTTGGCTTCGTCAATCAAACGCCACCTTAGCCGCATACCTTCCGGATCGAGGTCGGGCCGGACCGACCGGCAGCAACTCTCCCCCGGCTCCGAGCGGGCGTGCCCGGCCAGCAGCTCAAGGAGGCGTTCATATTCGAGTACCGCTAGAGTATGTTCATCCATAAACAAAAAAACGCCAGTCCGAATGCCGCCCCATCTCAGCAGCCGCCATCCGGCTGACTCAGCCCGCCATGTAGAACGCATCGTTTCAAATCGGCGGTCCGGTTCGTTATGTTAAAGCCAGGCGGGTCAATGCCCCGAGAGCATTCGCCTGATGACTTCACTGGCGGCCTTGCCATCGGCCTGGCCGCCATGCCGGCCCATGAATTCCTTCATGACCCGGCCCGTGTCCTTGGCCGATGAAGCGCCCAGTTCCCCGATGACCTCGGCCGCGGCCCGTTCCAACTCCTCCTGGCCAAGCTGCCGCGGCAGATAGCCTTCGAGGATCGCCAGTTCGGCCTGCTCCCGCCGAACCAGATCGTCACGGCCGCCCTTCTCGAAATGGAAAATGGAATCACCACGTTGTTTGGCCTGACTCTTGACCAGAGCCACCAACTCCGGTTCGTCCAGTTTCCGTCGAAGTTCGACCTCTTTGTTCTTGATCACGGTCTTCAGCATCCGCAGGACGGAGGTCCAGACCTCGTCTCGGGCCTTGAGCGCCTTCTTGAAGTCCTGGTCAAATATCTCATAGAGCGACACATCGCACCCCAAAGCATAAACCTCGTGGACCGTATTCGCCAGTCAGAACCCGAAGGATAAGGTTGAGTTTTTGTCAGCCCAGGATGAAAACCGGATTAACCCGGATTAATGTGTTGGCTTGACCGACCCCAGATGTACTCAAATTAATTTCTTTTATGTATAAGTAACACTATATAACTTATACTTATTAAGGAAGTGTACTCACACGCCCGGGTTCTGTCAATAGCCGATCTGATAATTAGTTCACATGCCCGGCGCCGCTTTCGAACCAGTCGCCGAAGCGCAGGGGCCGGGTCAATGCTGAGGAGCGGCCACCCGGCGGGCTTCCTGGTAGTCCAGACTGCCTTCGTACAGGGCCTTGCCTGAGATGACGCCGATGACCCCGTCCTTTTCAAGGGGGAGCAGGGCCTGGATGTCCTGGATGTCTTTAACGCCGCCGGAAGCGATGACCGGCAGGTTGACCGCCCGGGCCAGGTTGCGGGTCCGCTCGATGTTGGGCCCGGTCCGCATGCCGTCCCGATCCACGTCGGTGTAGATGAGAGCGGCCACACCGAATGATTCAAAAGTCCGGGCCGTTTCGATGTAGTCCCGGCCGGTGCCTTCGGTCCAGCCCTCGACGACGACTTCCGCGCCTTTGGCGTCGAGTCCGACCACAATCCGGTTCGGCCAGCGTTGGGCGGCCTGGCGGACCAGTTCGGGCTGGCGCAGGGCGACCGTGCCCAGGATAACCCGGTCGAGGCCGTGGTCCAGGTAAAAGCCGATGGTCTCGATGTCCCGTATTCCGCCGCCGAGTTCCAGGTTGACGGCCACGGCCTTGCGGATGGACAGTATGGCCTCCTGATTGATCGGTTTTTGGCCGACGGAACCATCCAGGTCCACGATATGAATCCATTCCGCCCCTGCTTCGGCCCATCGGCGGGCCATGGCCGCCGGATCGTTTCCGTATACGGTTTCCTGGTCGAACCGGCCCTGGAGCAGGCGGACGCACCGTGCTTCTTTCAGGTCGATGGCTGGAATGACGATCATGAATCTTCTCCGGAGATTACGGTCGGCCGAGGGATCAAAGGACGCCCTTGGTCGAGGTGACCCCGAGGGCCCGGGATTCCGGCCGGGTGGCCTGGTCCAGGGCCCGCCCGGCCGCCTTGAACACGGCTTCCAGGATATGGTGCATGTTTCTTCCCCGGACCACGTCCACATGGAGATTGGCCCCGAGGTGAATGGTGAAGGCCTGCCAGAACTCGGCGGCCAGTTGGCTGTCGAAACTCCCGACTTTCGGAGCGGTGATCGGCACTTCGAAGACCAGGTAGGGACGCCGGGACAGGTCCACCACGGCCCGGGCCAGGGCCTCGTCCATGGGGACGGAGGCCTCCCCGTAACGGCGGATTCCGGCAAAGTCGGCCAGGGCCTGGCGAAAGGCCTGGCCCAGGACAATGCCCGAGTCCTCGACCGTGTGATGGTCGTCCACGTGGGTATCGCCTTCAGCCCTCAGAGTCAGATCGAAATAGCCGTGGACCATGGCCGCGCCGAGCATGTGGTCGAAGAAGCCCACGCCGGTTTCGACGAGCACGCGTCCGGAACCGTCCAGGTTGAGTTCGGCGGTGATGTGGGTCTCCCGGGTCTGGCGGGTGACCGATGCGGTTCTGGACTCCATGATCCCTCCCTTCGCGGGCCGGCCTGGACCGCCGCCGGCTCCGACAAAAACCCAACCGGTTTTACCATTTAACGGACAAGTTTGCAACCGGGTTCCGACCCGGCGGGTAACCCCGGACTGATTGCGGGCGTTTGGAATCCAATATGCTTCTGTCCGTTGTCTTGATGGCCCCGGAATCATCACCCGCCGTTCAACCCGTTTTCCCGGCCCCCGGCGTAAGCATTCAGTAAACCGGGGCATATTATGTCCCGGTCGCCCGCGTGGCCTCTGGTCGAAGGACGATTCTGCCGCCGAGTCCCAGTATCTATCATGGCCAGGGCGGCAGTCGGAGTCCTGAGACCAGAGGCCGCGACAGGGCGGTTTACCATCGCCCCCATAAATTGAATGGTTACCCCGCGGCCGTCCCGACGCTCGAAGCGGGACCCGGATGGTGTTATAATAAATTATGACCAGGTTGTTGCTCCATCCGGCCGGACGATGCCGCCATGAAAAGTATGGCCGCTGCACCAACGAGTTCTGGGAGATCATGAAGACTGAAGGCAAACCCGGGCTGAGGGACTATCTCTGCCTGCACTGGCGGGCCAAACTCGAGGTCATGCAGGCCTACCAGGAGGCGGGCTGGCAGGCGGATCGTCTGGGCCTGACTGGGGAGGATCGGCGTCGGGCCATCGACCGGTTTTTGGCCGGCACGCCGGCGCCAGCGCCGATCTGTCCGGATTTCCGCCCCCGAGCGGATGGGCCCTTGAACGAGTGCCGTTATTTTTTTCTCGAAGCCTGCGTTCTTCGGTTCCAATCCTGCCCCGGCGACTGCCCGAACTACCTCCCTCCAGGCGATCAGCGCGGCTGATTTGATACAGGGGCTTGCCTTCGGCGGAGACTTCCTCTATATTTCGGGCGCAATACACGGCCCGTCCCGGGCCGCGGACCGACGGGAATGGAACATGTCCAAAATCGCCATAGTCAATTACGAGGCCGGAAACCTGACCAGCGTGCTTCGCGCGGTGAACGCCTTGGGTTTCGATGCGGAAATCACCCAGGATGCCCGGACTATTCTTCAAGCGCCCCGGGTCATTTTTCCCGGCGTGGGAGCGGCCGGGGCGGCCATGGGCAACCTCGGACGCCTGGGACTGGACGGCGTGCTCAAAGAAGTGGCCGACCGGGGCACTCCCCTGTTGGGCATATGCGTGGGTACCCAGATCATCTTCGATTTCAGCGAGGAAGACGGCGGCACGGAATGCCTGGGGCTGTTGCCCGGCCGGGTCCGGCGCTTCGACGCGGATTTGCGGGAAGACGGGGATCGGCTCAAAGTGCCGCACATGGGCTGGAACGGCGTGCGCCCCCTCCGCTCCCATCCGATGCTCCAAGGTCTGTCCCCGGACCAGGAGTTCTACTTCGTGCATTCCTACTATCCGGAACCCGCCGATGAAACCCACGTGCTGGCCCGGACCGGCTATGGCCCGGACTTCGCCTCCATCGTCGGGCGGGGCAGTCTGGTGGCGCTTCAGTTTCACACGGAAAAGAGCGGCCGACCCGGATTGAACCTGTTGAAAAACTTCTGCCAATGGGATGGCCGTCATGCTTAGCCGTCGGATAATTCCCTGCCTGGACGTCAGGGACGGTAAACTGACCAAGGGCGTAAAGTTCAAGGGCAACGTGGACATCGGCGACCCGGTCGAGATGGCTCGTTTCTATTACGAGGAAGGGGCGGACGAGATCGTCTTTTACGACATCACCGCCTCTTCCGACCGGCGGGACATCATGATCGACGTGGTCCGCCGCACGGCGGAAAAGGTCTTTATACCCTTTTCCGTGGGCGGCGGCATCCGGACCGTCGAGGACATGCGGCTGGCGCTTCTGGCCGGGGCGGAGAAGGTCAGCGTCAACTCGGCCGCGGTTCGCAATCCCGGCATCATCCGGGAAGGCGCCCTGGCCTTCGGTTCCCAGTGCGTGGTCCTGGGCATGGACGTACTCAAGGTCGATGTCACCGAGCGGATTCCGTCGGGTTACGAGATCGTGATCGAAGGCGGACGCCGGCCCACCGGCATAGACGCCTTGTGGTGGGCCCAGGAAGGGGAACGCCTGGGAGCAGGAGAGTTGTGCGTCAATTCCATCGACGCGGACGGGACCAAGGCGGGTTACGAGATGAACCTGACCCGCATGATCTCGACCGGGGTGGGCATTCCGGTCATCGCCTCGGGCGGCGCGGGAAATCCGGAACACATGCGGGCCGTGCTGGCCGAAGGGCGCGCCGACGCGGCCCTGATCGCTTCGATCACCCATTACGGCGAATATACGATTCGGGAAATCAAGGACTACCTCAATGAGCAAGGGGTCAAGACGCGGATGACCTGGTAGTCTTCGGGCGGCCGCATGGCCGCGGGAGAAAATCGGACGCGGCGGGCTCGATGTTTGAGGGGCCCGCCTTTTTTTCATGTTTCTACCGAAATGACGCCGGCCGGGAGGGAGCAGGCAAATGGGCATATACGAGTTTGAAGGCAAGCGGCCCCGAATCGACGAGGCAGCCTATGTTCATCCCGAGGCCGTGGTCCTCGGTTCGGTCACGATCGGCAAGAAGTGCTATATCGGTCCCGGGGCCGTGCTGCGCGCCGATTTCGGTGACATTTTCGTGGGGGACGGCTCCAACATCCAGGAGAACTGCGTTCTGCACGCCAGCCACGTCCAGCCGATCGTCATCGAGGAAAACGTGATCGTGGCCCATGGTGTGCTGCTGCACGACAACATCGTCAAGCGAGGCGCCTTCATCGGGATGGGCGCCGTGCTTCTGCACGGCGCGGTCGTCGAGGAGGAGGCGGTGGTGGCCGCCGGGTCCATGGTGGCCCACAATTACGTCGTGCCTCGAAGGAAGATCGTGGCCGGCAATCCGGCCCGGGTGGTCAAGGCGGTTTCCGAGGAAATGGTGGAAGCGACCCGGTTGGGGCTGGCCGCCTACCAGGAGCTGCCGGAGCGATACCGGAAGGGCTGTATCCGGATCGACGTCTGAAGCACCAGGCCCGGCTTCAGGGCAGGACCTTGAGCACCTTGGGCTCGTTTCTGGACGGCACGCCGGGAATGAAGGCCGGGTGGCCGATAATGATCGGGGCGACGATGCGATGGTCCGGCGGCAGCCCGATCTCCTCGATGAGCGCGGGTTCCTGGATGCGGGCCCCCAGGTCCACCCAGCAGGTCCCCAGACCCCGGGCCGCGGCGGAAAACATGAAGTACGCGGCGGCCAGGGCGCAGTCCACGACCACCGACCGTGAACTCAAGGGACCGCAGATGATGACCAGACAGGGGGCGTTGTAGAAAACATTGAAATTCGGATTGCGCAAGGCCGTTTCATAGGGTCTGGCCGATGATTCGGGATTCCGGTCCAGGTCGGCGATCAGGTTGGCCTTGCTGTCGTCGGAGACGCGCCGGATCAGGTCCTGGTCGTGAATCACGATGAAACGCCAGCTCTGGCGATTGCCGCCGCTGGGCGCCAGGCAGCTGTCGCGAATGATCTCCATGACCAGATCATGGTCGACGGGCTCGTCCTTAAATTTGCGCACCGCACGGCGGGTCTTCAGCAGGTCGAAAAAATCGGCCATTCCTTGCTTCTCCATGGTCAGGCGTCCAAACGGTATAGGGCTTCGAGAACGTCCCGCCGGCGGTCCTTGAGGGTCGTGGCCGCGCCGTGTTCCCGGATTTCATGAAGCAGGGCCGTGTCCACTTCAGCGGTGATTACGGCCTCCTGGTTGAGCGGCCCTTCGGCCAGGACCCCGTTCGGGGGCAGGCCCGCATCGCAGGGGCAGAGGATCGAGGCCCGTCCCCACATCAGCAGGCCGGGGTCCCCCATTTCACCCACCAGGCCGGCGTGGACCGTGTAAACCTGGTCCTCGACGCAGCGGGCCTGGGCGCAGTGGCGCACTCGCCAGTACCCGGCCTCGCCCAGTGTGGCCGACGGTGAAAACAGGATTTCCGCGCCCTGGAGAGCGGCCAGACGGGCGGCCTCCGGGAATTCGAGATCGTAACAGGTCAGAATGGCCACCTTGCCCCGTCCGGTTTCAAACACTTCAAACCCGTCGCCGGGCGTGGTCCACAACGTTTCCAAGGGGAAGAGATGGACCTTGCGCTGGCGGTCCACCCGGCCGTCCGGGTGGAACAGATAGCCGGTGTTGTAATACCGGCCGCCGGCCTCGGTCAGATGCGAACCGGCCACGATGTGAAGCCCGCGGGTCCGGGACAGCCGGCCGAAGAGGGCCAGGTAGTCGTCCGTGAACCGGGCCGTGCCCCGAAAGCGCTCGACCAGGTCGGGTTCGTCCATCAGCCCCATCAGCTCGGCCGTGAACAGCTCGGGAAAGACCACGAAGTCGGCCCCGGCCGCGACCGCGGGAGCGATCAGGGAACCGACATGCTCGGCAAAATCGTTGAAAGAGCGGACCGGGCCGGGCCGGAAACTGACGGCTGAAATGCGAATTCCGGACATGGCGGTATATCCTATTTATAGTCGCTGTAGTCCACGCCCCGTCGGCGGGCCCGTTCCTCGTTCCAGGCGGCCTCGTCCCGAGGGGGGACGCGGATCGACTCGGGCGGTTTGGGACGCAGGGTGATGGCTTCCGTGGGACAGGTCGTGGTGCACAGGCCGCAGCCGATGCACCGTTCGGCCAGGACCCGGTAGGCGTCCTCACCCTCCTCGATGGCCCGGACCGGACAGCGCTCATCCCGGCAGACTCCGCAGGCCGCGCAGAGGTCGGGATCGATTTCGGCCAGGAAATGCGTGTTGACCGCCTCGGTCAGGCCCAGGTAGCGGACGGCCTGAAGAGCGCCGCAGCAACAGCCGCAGCAGTTGCAGATGAACCAGTTGTCGGTCCGGGTGTTCGAGGTCAGGTGCACCAGGCCGGCCTTTTCGGCCCGGTCGAGCACCCCGTAGGCCTCCTCCTTGGTGATGCGGCGGCCGGACTGGAAGCTCATCCCCGAGCCGTCCGGGTCGGAAGCCACGGTCAGACAGACCTCGGTGGGATGAGAACACGGACGGCCGATCAAGCCCATTTCCTTCTTGCATATGCATTCGTTGAGCCAGAATTCCCGGCCGTTTTCGATGATCGACGAGACCTGGTGATAGGGCAGGGGCTCGTGAGCCGCGGGAATCTTTTTTTCGATGGGCACGACCTGGAGCATTTGCGGGCCATGCTTGAACATCTCGGGCCCGAAGTGCGTGGTAAACTCCTTGTTGAGTCGGGCGAACTCCTCGTCCATGCGATGAAGCTGGAACTCGTAGAGTCCCACGACCCAGGGGGCGATCTTGAAGGTCTTGACCCCGTCGCGTTCACCCCGCATGACCTCGCCCCGCTCCCACATGTTGTCGAGGAAGGCTTCCAGGCCCTCCAGAGGGCGGCCGGTCCGCCCGGCGATCTCATCGGCCGTCTCCAGGGTCAGTCGCAGGTCGCAGAACAGTGCCGCCTCCTCCGGTGAAAATATCTTCTCTAAAATCCTGATCTCGACGCCGCTGGCCGTGGACGGATATCCAACGGGCAGGGTATCGAGGAGCCTTGCCAATTTGTGGTAGACCGAATCACTCATACTCGACCGCCTCCAAAAAGGGATATCTGCCAGGATAACATGGATGCCCGGAAATGCAATAGGCCGTTCGGGGGAGGACGAGCCGGTCCCGAAGGAGGCCGGAATCAATGGAGCTGCAATATGATTCCCCAGAATTTACGAAAGGCTATCGCAACCCTCGATAATGGTTATTGCTTGACCCTATTTCTGCCGATAGTATAAAGTATAGACTCAAATGGGGTATCGTTTTGTTCGGCGGTAGACGAGAAAACATATGGGATAAACACGGGGCTTTGTTCTGTTGACTCTCCGCTGGGTCGCACCTCAGGGTCTCGAACAAAGGACGCAAACAACAGGAACTGAGAATGCGTCGGCAATCCGGATTAAGAAGCCTGACATCACCGATCATTCTGGTTTCCAGCGGCCTCGTTGCCCTGGCTTTCGGGACGGCCCTCTATCTTTCATCTGGCGCCGGTGAAACGTATCTGCGGTCCGTCACTCCGGCCTGGATCGGCCTGTCATTCGACCTGGCCGGCCTCCTGGGGCCGCTGAGAGGTCCGCTGCCGGCCTTCATTCATCCCTTCGCCTTTTCCCTGATCGGCATGGGCCTTTTCGCGCGAACGCGACGGTCCCGTATCGCAATCTGCGCGGCCTTTGCCATCATGAACCTGTGCTTCGAGCTGGGCCAAGGCTATGCTGAAATCGCCTGCCGCATGATCCCCGATTGGTTCCAGTCGGTGTTTATTCTTGAGAACGCCAAGCCCTTCTTCATTCAGGGCCGATTTTCATTTTCAGACCTGGCGGCCGTCACCATTGGCAGTGCGGCCGCTCTAATGTTCGCCGAAAAGATCAAGCAGGAAAGGGGATACGACAATGAATGTCCACCACAAATGGGTTAGGTATATCGGCCTGTTGTTTCTCGGACTTTTAGGCCTCGGTTCCATTCTGGCCACCGGAGGCGGTGGTGGAGGCGGATACAGCGGCGAGGGCGGCGGGGGGCAGGCCGGCGTGACCGTAACCCTCAACGCGGCGGGTAACGTGGCCGACGTGACCAAAGGGACCAAGCAGTACCAGATAGACGTTTCGTCCCATGCCACGGCCAAACTCGACGCCGATTCGATCAATGTCCTGGGGACGGCCGCGGTCAACCCGACCAACCTCCCCTCCGGGTACACATTTCCCGACGAACTCCTGGCCTTCAAGGTCACCGGCCTGAATCCGGCCGGCGGTGAGACCATCACGGTCACCTTGACCTTTTCCACGACCTTTGACGCCGCGGCCCGGTACTTCAAAGTGGCCAACGCCTTCGCGGTTTACCCCCTGGCGGTGTTCAACGGCAAGACCGTCACCCTGACCCTGACCGACAATGGTACCGGCGATTCGGACACCGTGGCCGGCCAGATCACCGATCCGGGCGGGCCGGCCCAGCCGTCCACGGGGATATACACCGACCGGTCCCAACTGGTTTTCGGCGCCAAGGACGGCCTGGACTACGCGGCCGGTCATTACGTCATGGTCAACACCACGTCCGGGAACTACTCGACGAGATGGGAGGCGATCTGCAACGGTCCGTTCCAGGCCTGGCCCACGACGGGTCAGGGCCGGGGCTGGGTGATCGTCACGCCAAAGCCAGGGGATGCGGCTGTCGGCACGAACAGCGGCACCCTGACCATTCAGCCGGAGGGGAGCGGTTCGCCGCAGAGCATCGGGCTGACTCTGAACAAATACGCTTCCGGAACGACGGCCAAACCTTTTGGCTCGTTCGATACGCCGGTCTGCGGATCGACAGTCAGCGGCAGCGTGCCGGTGACCGGCTGGGTCCTGGACGACGTGGGCGTGGATAGCGTGAGGATATACCGTCAAAGCGGCTCGACCAACGTGTACCTGGGGGATGCCAACTTGAGCGAGGGCGCCCGTCCGGACGTGGCCGCCCAATATCCGTCATACCCCGGCAATCAACAGGCCGGGTGGGGGTACATGATGCTGACCAACTTCCTGCCCAATGGTGGCAACGGGACCTACACGATCGAGGCCATTGCCACGGACGCGGAAGGCCAGCAGACCAGCCTCGGTACGAAGACCATCACCTGCGACAACGCCCACGCGGTCAAGCCCTTCGGGGCCATCGACACCCCGGCCCAGGGCGGCAACGCCACCGGGTCCGCTTATCGCAACTGGGGCTGGGCCCTGACGCCCCAGCCCAACTCGATCCCGACCAATGGCTCGACAATCGGCGTGTTCGTGGATGGAGCCAAGGTGGGTGACGCAACTTACAACATCAATCGCCCGGACCTGGCCGCCCAACTGCCCGACTACCAAAACAGCGCCAACGAGGCCGGTTGGTTCAATCTGGATACCACCCAGTACGACAACGGCATCCACACCATTGAATGGCGGGCCACGGACAGCGGCGGGAATACGAGCGTCATCGGCAACCGGTACTTCCGGGTGGCCAATACGGGCGCACCCTCCAATCCGGTCAACCTGAGCCAATGGCACCTGGACATTGGAGCGACCGACACCGGGAAAATGACCAACTCCCAGAACGTGTATGTCAACACGGGCGCCGGACCCCTGGGCTGGACGCTGGACTGCCCGACCGGGATCAACTGTTCTCCCACCAGCGGGACGGGACGAGGCACTTTCGTGGTCTATGCCGATCCCAACCAGGTACCTGCAGGTACGACGAATTACACCGGCACCATTCGGGACGACAACGGATATTATCCGCCGCAGACCTTTACCGTCCAGACGAAGAAGTATGCCTCGGGTTCGACCCATCCGCCCTTTGGCTCGTTCGATACGCCGGTCAGCGGGTCCACGGTCAGGGGCAGCGTGCCGGTGACCGGCTGGGTCCTGGATGACGTGGGCGTGGAAAACGTGAAGATTTACAACTCATCCACATACGTGGGCGACGCGGCCTTTGTCGAGGGGGCCCGGCCTGACCTCCAGTATGCCTATCCGGGCTACGCCGCATCGCAAAAGGCCGGATGGTCGTATCTGCTACAGACCAACCTTCTGCCCGGCGGCGGCAACGGTACGTACACACTCGAGGCCATTGCCACGGATAAGGAAGGCCAGATGAACTCCCTGGGGACGAAGACCATTGCCTGTGACAATGCCCACGCGGTCAAGCCCTTCGGGGCCATCGACACGCCCGCCCAAGGCTGCGTCGCCTCAGGTTCGAATTACCAGGTTGCCGGATGGGCCCTGACGCCCCAGCCCAATACGATTCCCCCGGACGGTTCGACCGTCGGGGTGTACGTGGACGGCGTCAAGGTCGGCAACGCCACGTACAACCAGTACCGTTCCGACATCGCCACCCTGTTTCCGGGATACGAGAACACCAACGGCGCGGGCGCCTACTTCTATCTGGATACGACCGCGTACGACAACGGCGTCCACTCGATCCAATGGGCGGCCTCCGACAGCGGAAGCAATAGCGACGGCATCGGCAGCCGGTATTTTACCATCCAGAACACGAACTGATTGAATGCCTGGCCGCGGCCCCAACCGGGGCCGCGGCCAGGCCAAACAAACCCTAATCCGTGCCGCCGGGCTTGACCGCCTCGATACGGGCCGAGGCGATGTAACGGCCCAGGTCCCGGCCCGGGGCCCACTGGCCAACCAGGTCTCGGCTCCCCGAGTCCACAATCACCCGGACCTGTTCGAAACCGGCCTTGCCCAGAATCCGTTCCAGGTCCTCCACCAGGACCGCCCCGGCCGCGCAGCAGGTCCACAGGGCAAGGTCCTGTTTCATCTCCTCGGGCATGGCCGAAATGGCCACCGTGTCCGAAATGGCCAGGCGCCCTCCCGGACGAAGAACCCGGAAGGCCTCCCGGTAAACAGCCAGCTTGTCCGGGGCCAGGTTGATGACGCAGTTCGAGATGACCACGTCCACGCTGGCATCGGCCACGGGCAAATGCTCGATCTCTCCCAGCCGGAACTCGACATTGTCGAAACCGCCCTCCAGTGCGTTCTTCCGAGCCCGGGCCAGCATGTCCGGGGTCATGTCCACACCGATGACCCGCCCCTCGGGACCCACCTGGCGGGCGGCCAGAAAACAGTCGAAGCCTCCGCCCGCGCCCAGGTCCAAAAGGACCTCTCCCGGTTGTAGGGCCGCGATGGCCTGGGGGTTGCCGCAGCCCAGGCCCAGGTTGGCCGCCTCGGGCGCCTGCTCCAGGTCGGATTCGGAATAGCCCAGCCGGGCGGAATAGGCCGGGTCCGCCGGCTCCGACCCGCCGCAACAGCCGCCGCCCAGCATGGGCAGGGGCTGAGGCGTTCCTTGGGCCGCCCGGGCGTACCGATCCAGTACGGCCTGTCTGATGTCCTGATCGTTATGGTCCGTCATATTGCCTCCTTCAAATCGGGTAGCCGGACCGCACAGTCCGGTGAAATAGTCGGCCAGTTCTCGCAACGTCTCGGGGTCCAGGCAACAGGCGATCCGCTGTCCCTGGCGGGTTGTACGGACCAGTCCGGCCCGGGCCAGTTCCTTGAGGTGATGGGAGAGGGTGGATGGGGCGATGTCCAGGCCCTGCCCCAGGCGGCCGACGAAGGCCACGGCCTGATCGGCGGTGCATTCGGTGCCCAGGGGACAGCAGGCCGCGAGTTTTTCCAGGATGGCGAGCCGGTGGGGGTGTCCGAGGGCCTTGAGCTGTCCGGCTTTGGTTTCGGAATCTATATTTCGATAATTCGACATAATTCGAAATATACCGGAAAACCAGAAAACGTCAAGACCCAAAAAAGAAAATAAACCCGAATTTTGCAGTTGACTTCGTAGCGCGGCTACGAACTCAACTGCAAAATTCGGGTTAAAAGGAGATTCAATGACCCGGGGTATCGGGTTCCAGCCGCCCGGGCGGCCGGTTCCGACGGGGCGGTCCGGCCACGTCGCCAACCATTACTAACAGTTACAAAAAATCGTCTATTGCCGGATCATGTCCTGAAGGCTGCGCATCTTCTGACGGGCGTCTTCCAACAGGGACTGCAGTATCAGCGAGTGGTTGGCCAGGATCGAACCGCGGCTGCCGTTGAGCACAAAGAGCGGTTCGAACTGGGACTGGTCCAGGACGTGAATGATGCGGTCGGCCAGCTCTTCGGCCTTCTTGACTTCCAGGATGTTCTTGAAGTCGTATTTTACGGCGAGCATCATGTGGCGGATGCCGTAAGCCACGCCTCGGGCGTAGTAGAAGTTGTCGTCGACTTGGGTCCAGGGGACTTGGGCATCGACGAATTTTTCACCCTTGGTGTACTGGTCCCCGGCCGTCTCTTCGGTCAGGATAGGTGATTTGGACCTCGGCGCGTTGGACAGACGAGTGTTGACCCCGCCGAGCAGGGAGATATACTGATCGAGCAGTTCGTTGAGGTTGTCGGCCCGGGGATAGAAGTCGGCCTTACCGGCGGCCAGCCTGGATTCATACCGTTTCAGGCTGCCAACCCCTTTCTTGAACTTGCTTTCCGCCGAAGGCAGTATCCACTTGAACGGGTCGTTGGAGAAGTAGACAAAGGCGGCTTCCGCGTCCAGGTCGATCTTGTCCGTGGTTCGCAGGCGGCTCAACTTGTCCCTGAGCACCCGGGTGGAGTAGCGGATGGTCTCGAGGAGGCCCAGTTGGAAGTTCTGAGGATTGTCCAGGAAGATGGTCGGATAGAGGGTGTCGTTGGGCAGCCATTTGTTGGCCGCAACTTCGGACATGGTGATCAGGGTCTGGGTGAAGAGGGTCCCGGGCCGGCCCTGATTGGGTTTGACCGGAAAAAAGTCCGGGAAGGAGTAATTGGCGACCATGAGGGCCAGGGTCAGGACCAGGAGGAGGGCGACCAGACCGATCACGACCCGAATAGTGGACCCGCCGGCCTTGGGTTCGTCCTCGGCCGTGCCCCGTTTAAGTGAATCTAACCATTTCATGGGTGGACTCCCTGGGTTTTTGAAGCCATAATACCAGAATAATGAACGATTTCCAAGTCCATCCCTTGGGGGCGGGTCCATTGAGGGGCCGGCCGTCGATTTGGTTGGGGGGAGGGCAAGGCCACATCGTTGGCAGGCGCCCCGATATGTATGGGTTTTTACTTTTTTAAGTAATTTATGGTTGACAAGCCGTTTTGGCCCCTGTATTTTTTCCGTGAATAATTCCTCAATGCAAGGAGCGATGTTCAATGGCTGATCCTGTAAAATTGAACGACCGTCACAGCGAGTTCAAGAAGAAGGCCATGGAACTCATTCCGGAGGGTGGCAACCTGGACCTCTGCTTTACTTGCGGAACCTGTGCCAGTGGATGCCCGGCCACCGGTCTTGAGAACATGGACCCGAGAAAATTTTTACGCATGGTACTGCTGGGCATGGACGAAGAGGTCGCCAGCACGCCGTGGGTCTGGATGTGCACCATGTGCCAGCGGTGCATCAAGGCATGTCCCATGAGCGTGGACATTCCGCAGCTGGTTTACTGGGTTCGGGATGCCTGGCCCAGGGACAAGCGGCCCACGGGTATCCTCAAGTCCTGCGACGTGGCCATGAACACGGAAACGTGCAGCGCCATGGGGGCCAGTGTGGAAGACTGGACCTTTGTCGTCGAGGACGTCCTGGAAGAGGTTCGGGAGTCCCAGCCGGGCTGGGAGGACCTCCAGGCGCCCATGGACAAGGCCGGCGCCGAGTTCTGCCTCAATCAGAACTCCCGCGAACCGGTCACCGAACCCGACGAGATGGTGCCCCTGTGGAAGATTTTACACACGGTGGGCGCCGACTGGACCTATCCCTCCAAGGGCTGGGGCGGCGAGAACTACTGCATGTTTCTCGCGGATTCCGAGGCCTGGGAGAAGATGGTTCGCTTCAAGGCCAAGGTGGTCGATGACCTGGGCTGCAAGTACTGGCTGAACACGGAGTGAGGCCACGAATTTTTCGCAGTCCGGTCCGGACTGAAAAGGTTCAACATCGAGCACAAGTTTGAAATCAAAAGCATCATCGAAATGTATGCCCAGTGGATTCGCGAGGGCAAACTTCCCACCAACTCCGACTGGAACAAAGACCTGAAGATCAAATTCACCGTTCAGGACCCCTGCCAGCTCGTCCGCAAATCCCTGGGCGATCCGGTGGCCGAAGACCTGCGCTTCGTGGTCAAGTCCTTCGTCGGTGAAGAGAACTTCGTCGACATGTATCCCAACCGGTCCAACAACTTCTGTTGCGGCGGCGGCGGCGGGTTCCTCCAGTCCGGGTTTCAGGATGCCAGGCGCCATTACGGCCGCAAGAAGAACCAACAGATCATCGACACCGGGGCCGCCTACTGCATCGCTCCATGCCACAACTGCCACTCCCAGATTCACGATCTGTCCGAGCACTTCGGCGGCAATTATCCGGTCGTTCATCTCTGGACCATCATCTGCCTGGCCAACGGATGGCTGGGGGAAAACGAGCGGGAATACCTGGGACCCGACTTGGCCGAGTTAGGACTCTAACCAAAGCCCGAGACCTGGTTGGTCTCGACCCATATTGCGCGAGGACCCGGAGCATGTCTCCGGGTCCCTTTTTTTCCGGGACGGGCTCTCGTCGAGCGATCGACCTTGAGTTGGCCTCCGCGTTCTGCTAATGTGACCCTCCGATGTCGTTACTCAACATACAGGACGTGACCAAGTTCTACGGCCGCCAGGACGTCCTTAAAAAGGCCGGCTTTTTCATCAACCCCGGAGACCGTGTCGGCCTGGTCGGCGCCAACGGGGCGGGCAAGACCACTTTGATTCGGATCATCCTGAACCAGGAGTCGCCGGACGAGGGCCATGTCCACCGGGCCAAGGGCCTGCGCCTGGGCTATCTGCCCCAGGACCTGATGACCTTCAGTGGTCGGAACCTGCTGTCCCTGGTCATGGACACGGCTGAGGACCTTCGGGCCATCGAGGCCGAACTGGCCCAGGTAGCTACCGAACTGGAAGACCTGGTCGCCGCCCCCGACGCGGACCCCAAGACCCTCCACGAATTGACGTCCAGGCAGGGGCACCTCCTCGAGCTGTTCGACGGCCTGGGGGGATACACCCTGGAGGCCCAGGCCCAGAAGATTCTCATGGGACTCGGATTCCGCGAATCCGACTTTGAACGTCCCGTCGAGGTCTTTTCCGGGGGCTGGATCATGCGCGCCGTTCTGGCCAGGCTGCTGCTGGCCGAACCGGACCTGCTGCTCCTCGACGAGCCGACCAACCATCTGGACATGGATTCTCTGCTTTGGCTGGAGACCTACCTCCAGTCCTGCCCGTCGTCCCTGTTGCTGGTCTCCCACGACCGGGTCTTTCTCAACAACGTCGTCACGCGGATCGTCGAGATCGATAGGGGCGAAATTATAAGTTATTCAGGTGGTTACAGTCGATATCTGATGGAAAAGGAAAAGCGGCTGGCCACCCAGGCCGCCAACTATGCCAGCCAGCAGGAAAGGATCAAGCAGGTCGAACGCTTCATCGAGCGGAACCGGGTGCGCAAGGACCGATCCAAGCAGGTCCAGAGCCGTATCAAGATGCTGGAAAAGATGGACAAGGTCGAGTCCCCCCTGGAGGCCCGCCAGCTCAAGTTTTCCCTGCCCCAGGTCAGCCGGGCCCCGGAAATTCTGGTCCAGCTCGACGGCGTGGACAAATTGTACGGCCGCCAGGCGGTTTACCGGCAACTGGAAATGACGGTCCGGCGGGGCGACCGGATCGCCTTTCTGGGGCCCAACGGCGTTGGCAAATCGACGCTGCTCAAACTCCTGGCCGGGACCACGGACTTCCAGGCCGGTTCCCGAAGGGTGGCCGAGGGCGTGGTCATGTCCTACTTCGCCCAGTTCCAGCTCGAGGAACTCAACCCGGACCGGACCGTGCTCGAGGAGTTGGACGCCGTGGCCGGCAGCCTCACTCCCGGACGACTCCGTTCGATCCTGGGCAGTTTCCTTTTTCGGGGGGATGACGTCTTCAAAAAGGTGGCCGTTCTGTCCGGTGGTGAAAAGACCCGCCTCATCCTGGCCAAGATCATGGTCACCGGGCCCAATCTGCTGCTTCTGGACGAGCCTTCCAACCACCTGGACATTCCGGGGCGGGAGATGCTCGAGAAGGCCCTCAAGCAGTATAAGGGCACTATCTGCCTGATCTCCCACGACCGCCACCTGATCAATGCGATCGCCACCAGCGTCCTGGTGATCCGGGATGGGCGGGTCGAGATATTTCCCGGCAATTTCGATGACTTTCAGCGGGTATGGCTGGGCCGTCTCCAGTCGTCCGGGTGGCAGGGAGGCGCTCCGGCCGCGGTCCAGGCCATGCCTAAAAAGCTGACGCGAGCGGAAAAGGAAGCCAAGAAAAAGGCGGAAGCCCAGGCACGGCAGGTCTTATACCGCCAGAAAGCGCCGCTGGTCGAGGAACTGGAACGTCTCGAGGCCCAACAGGAAGAGCTGGCCGGGCGCTTGGACAAGGTCTCGGCCGCCTTGGCCGAGCCCGAGACCTACCAGGATTCCGAGAGGGCCCGCCGCCTGAACATGGAATACGCAGGATTAAAGGCAGACCTGGATAAAACGGCCCGATCCTGGGAGGCGGCCGCCTTGAAGCTGGAGGAGATCGAGGCCCGGATGGACGAAGCGGGACCGGCTTCCGACGAGTAGGCCGACGGCCCGGAATTCGGTCCGGAGCCTATCGTCCGATCGGGCAGGCAGCCAGGCAGCAATCACACCAGGAAATCAGACCGCGGACCGGCTCGTCCGGAACATCGGCCCGACAGCGCCGGCGGTCGGGGAGTCGGTACGATTCGAGGCAACCGGTCGGGCAGGCCTCGATGCAGGCCCGGCAGTCCCGGCAGGCGGGATGCTCGGACCGGTCATATCGGCCGGGGCCGGTCGAGCGCAACGGGGCTTCGGTCCGGATGGCGGCCAGCCGCCACCAGGGACCGAACCGGGGATGAAGGACCAGGGTGTTTCTGCCCTGCCGGCCGAGACCGGCCGTGACGGCCAGGCCTTTGAGATGCATGAGCTCGGTCCCCGGTTCGATGTCCAGGCTCATGGGATAGCCCCACCAGCCCGCGGCGGACGCTTCGAGGCCCCGATCGGCCATGGCCGCCAGAACGGCCTCGATCCTCGGTTTGACATGCGTCCGCCAGCCGTTGAAGCGCATCCGGCTCCCGTCGAAATAGACTTCGTCCAGGTCCTGGCCCGGTTTCGTGGCCAGGCCCAGGACCAGGACCGCTCCCGGTTCCTGCACCGGCGAGGCGATTCCGGCCTCGTCAAAATGCTTGAGAGCTTCTCCCAGAATTTCGTCGGTGACATCCATACGATATCCGTTCAGGCCGGCCTGCGTCCGAAGACACGGGTCAGGGACCCGGGGATGAAATCGGTGACCATGGTGTCTACGGCCCCGGCCTGACGCATGTACGATTCGACCTCGGCCCCGGTCTTGACCCAGCCGCGGGACGAATACGCCGCGGATTCCAGGTGGCGGAGGGCCGGTTCCAGGGGACCGGTCTTGTCCTCGTTAAGCATGTAGTCAATGATGAGAAGACCGCCTCCGGGTGATACGGCCTGGAAGGCCCGATCCACGACCCGGGCCGTCTCGTCGGGCGCGTACGCATGCAGATTGCCGATCACGCCAACCAGATCGGCCCCCTGGGGGAGGTCGTCCCGGGTGAAATCGCCGGGCCGGGTCGAGATGCGATCAGTCAGCCCGGCCTGTTCGATAAACTCGCGGGTGACCTGGATGACGTTGGGGAAGTCGAAAACGACCGCCTCGAGTCCGGGGTTGCTTTCGCAGGCCGGAATGGAGTAACAGCCCGAGCCGCCTCCCAGGTCCAGGAAAAGCCGGTAGGGGGAAAAATCGAACTCACGGGTCAGTTTGCGGCCGGCGGCGATGGATGAGTTGTAACCGGCCACGGTAATGCCCCGGGCGATCTCCGGATCGCTCATCATCTGATGATACATGCCGCTGGGCAAGACCGGCTTGCGCAGAGCGGGCGTCAGGTCCTTCCAGACGTCGTACTCGCTTCGGGCCTGGTAAAGAAGATAGTCGCCATAGTATTTGGGCCTGCCCCGGACCAGGTAACGATCCGTGTCCAGGGCGTTGAAACAGCGTCCATCCCGCCGGATCAAGAGCCCCAGGGCCGCGCAGGCCGTGACGAGCTTGTCCGTCGAGGTCAGGGACAGCCCCATCTCTTCCGCCAGTTCCTCGGTCGTGGACCCTCCTGTCCCGCATTTGGAAAACAGGTCCAGTTCGATGGCGCCGAGCAGGGCGCCGGACTGTTTGAAGGCAAAGGCCATGTTGGTCAAGCGCTCCGTTGTCAGTTTCTTTTCCCCGGTCTCGGTCATGATTCGTCCTCCTTCCGTAGCGGGGCCTTCCCGTGCCTTGGACTCGGAATTATTACGGGGCGCCCCGGGACCGGCCCTGCCTGGCGGAAGGCGATCCCCGGACGTCGACTGGCGGAACATGGGACATGGATCGGTTCCATCACTAGCACATGGGCCCAAGGTTTGCAACGGCTATGTGAAAACGCCGGGAACGCCTCCAGGGACCCGTCCCGTCCCATTCGTCTCTCCACCGGACGGCCGGAAGATTCCAGGCCGGTCAGATTGGCCGGGGACGGACCGGAAAAACGTGATATAATGGCACCCAGAAAAAACCGGCAAAGGATTCGGGCAGCCATGGGCAATGTCGACGCCAAAAACGAGCTTCGGGACGACTACACGGAAAAAATCATCCTGGCCTTGAGATATCTGGCCCAGATATCGTCCATGTACTCGAAATACCTGGAAAAGGAAGTGAGTGTCACAACGGGCCAGCTTTTATGCCTCCGCGCCCTGTCCAAAGAGGACAGCCTGTCCCTGGGGGAGATCGCCCGGAGGATTTTTCTGAAGCCGGGCACCTTGACCGGCCTCGTGGACCGGCTTGAAGCAAAGGGCATGGTTCAGCGGACCCGGATCGAATCGGACCGGCGCTCGATTCGTCTGAAAATAACTGAAAAAGGCCGGCAACTCGTCGAGGAGGCGCCGATCCCTATTCAGAGCCTGATTGCCATGCAGTTAAAGCGGATGCCCGTGAAAGAGGTGGAAACGATTTCCAATGGAATGATGCGCTTGTTGGAGATTATACAACAGGCAGAAATCATTCCAGAAGACCAGGCCATGGGCATCGACGCACCCGCCTATTGACGGTTCGATAACTCCATTGACGCTTGAGGCCGGGCCGCCCGGTCGACCAAGGCCGACTGCCGGGTTCAAGACCCTGAAAAGCGATCCTCGGTAATACGACCTCAGCTTCGTTATCGGCTGAAACCGAGACGGAGACGTTCGAGCAGGGCCTTGCGTTCGAGCAGGGGCAGGGAGAAATACAGGGGGGAAAGGATCAGTCCGCTCAGGAGCATGCGTTTGACCGAAGTCGGATCGTGGTCCCGGCCGGTCGGTTTGGGCGCTTGGTTGTCAAGCATGGTATTCATGGCTTTTCAAAAGAAGCAAAACCAGGGCCAAGAAGCCCTTTGGGCGACCATTAAATTATATTAAGTAAAACCAGGATGTTGAAAAAAACGATCCGACCGGGGGGCGGGCATTCCGGCCCCGGTCGTCAAATCCGACTGGACCGGGTCTAAAATGGGGAGCCTTCTGCCCGGTGAGGGCCGTATGCTTGACAAGCCAGTTGTCATGGCATAGGTATTACGCTTACACGCCTATGAACATCGAGGGGCCCTGGCGCCCCGAAGAAAGCGAGCCAGATATTGAGTCGGCATACTTTGGACGTCTTCATGAATCCCGGGTCCGTGGCCGTAATCGGCGCCAGCCGCCGGACAGGCAAGGGCAGTTTCAATCTTATCGAGAACATGCGGGAGTTCGGTTTCACGGGCCGCATTTTTCCGGTCAATCCCCTGGCCGAGGAGATCATGGGCCTTGAGGTCTTCAAGTCGGTCGGGGAGATCGGGGAGGCGGTGGACCTGGCCGTCATTGCGGCGCCGCGGCAGGAAATTCCCCGGCTTCTGGAAGAATGCGCCGACCAGGGGATCAAGGGGGCCATACTCGTGCCTCAGGGATTTGCCGACGCGGACGAGACGGGCCGGGCCCTCCAGGAAAGCCTGACCCGCATCGCCCGGGAACGGGGCATCCGCGCCCTCGGGCCCAACACCCTCGGCGTGGTCGACGCCTTCTCGGGTTTCAGTTCCTCTTTCATGCCCTTGCCCCGGGACCGGTCGCCGGTGGGGCTCATCTGCCAGTCCGGCCTGTTTTTCGTCGGCGCCCCGATCTTTACCGGTCTGATAGGCAAAGCCATCGACGTGGGTAATGGTTGCGATGTCGGATTTTGCGATGCCCTCGAGTATTTCGAACACGACGACGATATCCGCCTGGTTTTTATTCACATGGAGGGGGTCGGGCCAGGGCGGCGTTTCATGGAAGCGGCCCGCCGTGTGGCTCGCCGCAAGCCCATCGTCGCCCTCAAGGCCGCCAGAAGTCCCTCCGGGGCCAAGGCGGCGGCCTCCCATACCGGCTCCCTGGTCGGTGACGCCCTGGTCTATGATGCCGCCTTTCAGCGGGCCGGGATCATACCGGTTCGCGGCCAGGAAGAGATTCACGACTCGGTCAAGGCCCTGCTCAGCGCGCCTCTGATGCAGGGCCGGCGGGTGGCGGTTATCACCTTTACGGGGGCCGGCGGCATCATGCTCATCGACGCTCTCGACGCCCGCGGACTCGAACTGGCCCGCCTCTCGCCGGAAACCATTCGCAGGGTCCAGGACGTATCGCCCCCCTGGATGCCGATTGGCAATCCCCTGGACATCTGGCCGGCCCTGATGAAGCAAGGCATGGGCCATGTCTACCGGCTGACCCTCGAGGCCGTGCTCCAGGACGAGGCCGTGGACGGCGTGGTCTGTATCGCCATCGCCCCGGACCTGCCCGAAAACGAGCACCTGGACGCCACGGGCGTTATCGGGGAGACGGCGGCCCTGTACCCGGGCAAGCCCGTGACGGCCTGGCTTTACGGACCCAACCAGGCCGAGGTCTCCCGGCGGCTGGAAGCGGGGGGCCGGGTCGTGGTCCTGCCCAGTCTCGAACGGGCCGCCCGGACCCTGGCCGTGCTCCACCACCGTTTCAAAATTCTGCGGGACCTGGACCGGGTTTAGAGGGCGGCCCGGAAGCCGGCTTGACAGTATCCCGAGATTGGGGTAGCACGTCCTGAATACCAGGGCAGAGGGAGACCATGCACGCCACCCGCATTACCATTCTCAGTGAGAGCTTTCCGACACAAGAACTTTACCCGTTCAAGCTCGAGGTCATGAGCCAGACCCGACACCTGGATTTGACCACCCCGGTCACCTTTTTCGTAGGTGAAAACGGCAGCGGCAAATCCACGCTTCTCGAAGCCGTGGCCCGGCGGAGCGGCATCCACATCTGGTGGCCCGAACAGCGGAGCCGGGTCGTTTACAACCCGGTCGAACAGGACCTTTATCAATACATCAAGGTGGACTGGGTCGACGGGCCGGCCGCGGGTTCATTTTTCGCCGCGGAAATATTCAAGAACTTCGCCCAGAACCTGGACGAATGGGCCTCGACCGATCCGGGACAGCTCAAGTATTTCGGCGGCCAGTCCCTGCTGACCCAGTCCCACGGCCAGTCGCTGATGTCGTTTTTCCGGTCCCGGTACCGGATCGAAGGACTCTACCTCCTGGACGAACCCGAGACCGCCCTGTCGCCACGCACCCAGTTGGACCTGCTTCGTCTGCTCTACGACATGGGCCGGGCCGGCCACGCCCAGTTCATCGTGGCCACGCATTCCCCCATCCTTCTCTCATGCCCCGGCGCGCTCATCTACGACTTCAACCAGGTCCCGGTCCGCCGGGTCGAGTACGAGGCCACGGAACACTATCAGGTTTACAAGGATTTCATGGAAAACCCGGCCCGGTTTTTTCAGGACCCTTTGGACTGATTTTAGCCCGAATTTTGCGGTTGAGTTCGTAGCGCGGCGCCGAACATGCGGAGCGGGCCATTCTCGCGGCTTGCCGCGAAGTGGGCCCGCCAACCAACCAATTGGATTTCTTCCTTGCATGTCGAAAGCTCCCTGCGGCAAGGCCGCGGGGAGTTTCAATGGATTTCAGGCCGTTTCCTTGACCGGTTTCCGTTCCTGGGACAGGATCGAGACCGAGACCAGGGACAGGAGGCAGGAAATCATGAAGGTGATGAATACGTTCCGGTAGGCTTGAAGGGGATAAACGCCCGAGGAGGTCGGTCCGACCATGTCGAGAAGCCAGCCGGTGAAAGGCTGGTACAGGGCGGTGGCAAGAAACGCGGCCGGATTCATGAGGCCCACCGCGGTTCCGGTCAGCCAGGGCGGAAAGAGTTCCTTGGTGATGGTCATGTACAACGGCAGGGAGCCGCCGCTGAGCATGCCCATGGAAAAGTAAAGGAATGGGATGAGAAGGAGAGGGGGCTTGCCGCCCGAAACCAGAAAGATGCCCCAGATGGCGGAAGCCAGGGTGAGGGCGACGACGAGAACCATCTTCCGATTCAGGCCCAGCCGGTCGGATAAAAAGCCAACCGTGGGTGCGGCCACACCGAAGCCCAAGGGAATGAGCATCAGCATGCCGCCGGCTTTGACCCGGCTCATGCCGTACACGTCGGTCAGGAAGGGAACGGCCCATAGCCCCTGGAAGGACAGGCTGGCGCCGCCGGAAAAAAAAGTGGCGCCGCAGACCATCCAGAAATTTCGGTTTTGAAAGACCATGCCGAGCCGCTTCAAGGGTCCGATTCCGTCAGGCGCCTCGCCCGCGCCCTGCGAATCCACGGAAAACGTCCCGGGTACTGGCGCCCAGCCTTTGTCCGTCGGACGGTCCCGGAGAATGAGCCAGCTCAGAAGGGCCATGAGCAGGGTGACGCCGCCAACCGCCATGA
The DNA here is from genome assembly GCA_018830135.1 of Pseudomonadota bacterium. Classification (GTDB taxonomy): domain Bacteria; phylum Desulfobacterota; class Desulfarculia; order Adiutricales; family JAGVGV01; genus JAHJTB01. The sequence goes on from JAHJTB010000224.1 coordinate 43,561, forward strand.
AGGACGCCCGCCATCCGGTAAGCACGACCAGGTAGGTCAGCGGGAGGGCCCCGGTCAGGCTGCCCATGCAGCCCACGGTCAGGAGCAGTCCGGTCAGGCCGGCAAATTCGTCGGGACGGAACCATCTGGAAAACAGCTTGATCGCGGGAACGAAAACGCCGCCGACACCGGCCCCGATCAGGGCCCGGCCGATGGTGGCCATCCAGGCGTCGGTCGCGCTGGCGAAGATGACGCAGCCGACCGCGGCCACGGCCGTGAACAGGGTGACCACCTTTTTGGGGCCCAGGGTGTCGGCCAGAAGGCCGACCGGCGGCTGCACGGCCGAGTAGAGATAATAATACGCGGAAGCGATGACGCCCAGCATGGTGGCGTCGGCGTTGAAGGCCACGGCGAGGTCCCGGGCCACGACGGTCGGGGCCACCCGGTGCAGCCAGGCCAGGAAGTAGACGAACCCGGTCACGCCGAATATCAGCCAGCGGTATTTCAGGGGATCGCCCCACGGGGAGGTTCGCACTTCTTGATCGTTCGAATTCATCAGCCTCAACGCGCGTTTTTGTAGAGATTCATTATCTACATCAGGCCCGACCGGATTGTCAAACCCGAATCCGGCCGGGGCAGGCCCTGGAAGACCGCCTATTCCACGATGATGATGCCGGCCAGGGTACCCTTGGGCACTTCGTCAGGGCGGCAGTCGCTGCCGATGGGGTAGATGTCCCATCCAACCGAGGCCGTCAGGCGATAAACGTCGATGCCCACCGCTTCCATGGACGGCCGGGCCCGGAGGGAGTGGCGGCACCGGCCGTTCGTCATGGCCTGGCAGGTTTCCAACTGGCCGCAGAACGTGTGACGGCAGGAACCGGCGGCAAAGCCGAAGGCCAGGTAATGTCCGTCATAAAAGGCCGCCGACTCGACCTGGTTGACGATGTGGTACACATTCTGATAGGCCTCGACCCGTTCCTTGATCGTGGCCTTGTCCCGGACGATTACGTCGGAAGGCACGTCTTTGATAAAAAAGACCGCCCAGTTGTATTTTTTCAGTATCTCTTTCAGTTCGGCCGGCTTGAGCGTGTTGGGCGGACAGTGGGCGCCGGTGCCGTACCCGAAACAGCGGGGAATCTGGCACTTCAGGGGCACCCGCTCGTCAACGGGCACGGATTCGACCCGGACCACGGTGGCCTGGGAGGCCCCCAGATCGAGGGCCTGAAGCCGGTATTTTTCCAGATCGCTCTCGATCTGGGTCTCGGGGCAATCCAGGCTGATTTTTCTGATCTGTCTGGCCATGCTTCCTCCTTGAGGGGGGGCGGGTGGTTCGACCCGATCCGGGAGCCACGGACGGCCCCGGGCCGGGGTGTGGTTTAGGGGCCGACGTCTTCGACGACGCGTCCCTCGGAAAGGAATGAAATGCCCTGGGTGGACTCGGTCCCGATCATCACCGCCTGGATGACCGGGGGAACGACCGCTGCTTCCGACCGCCACTTGACCAGGAAACCCGCCCCGGACCCGCCGGCCGGATCGGATTCGTGGACCACGTAGTTGACCGCTGCCAGCGGGTTCAAACGGACCGGGCTGTTCTGATAGACCTTTTCCCGTTTTCCTTCAGGACCGTAGTAGTCCACGGCGGTGATCGTGATGGCCTGGTCCGGACTGGCGTTGCGGATGCTCAACGTGACGGCCAGGTTGATTTTGGCCTGCCGGTTGCCGTGGTATATCCAGGAATAGGCGGTCGCGTAAACCGTCTGCCCCCGGCTTTTGGCGACCGTTTCGGCCCCAGCGGGGCCGTACAAGAGTGCGATGAGGATCGTGGACAGAAGCAGCGGCGGAAAAACGCGTAACGGCGTGGGTTTCATAAGGTCTCCCTGATCTGATCCATTCGGGAGATTATAGGGGCCGGGCCCGGTAGTGTCAATCCGGGCCGGGGGGTCATCGTCCGCAGCATTTTTTGTATTTCAGACCGCTGCCGCAGAAACAGGGATCGTTTCGGCCGATTTTAAGGCCCGGCGGAAGCTCGGCCGGGGACGGGGCAGGCTGCGCCAGGTCCTGACGGGCTTTCCATTCCCGGGCCAGCCGGCGCAGGAACGGGTCGGCATGTTGGAAAAACATGTGGTAGGCCGCGCAAAAATGACTGACCCCTTTATCCCGGGAATCCCTCTGGCGATCCTTGGGGCAGCCCCCCCGGCACAGGGGCAGCCAACGGCAGTCCCGGCATCTGCCCGGCAGACGGGACTTGATCCGTCCGAATTCGACCTGTCGATTCGAATTCAATAGATCGACCAGGCGGCTTTCCAGCAGACTGCCCAGCCGCCATTGGTCCTCGACGAAGAAATCGCAGGCAAAGACGTCGCCATTGTGCTCGACGACCAGGTAGGTCCCGCACTCCGGCCGCAGGGTGCATTCCGGGGCCGTCAGCCCGGCGTAGAGGTAGAAGACGGAGTCGAAAAAACGGATCGAAGTCGTGGGCCGGCCGTCGACGAAGTCGGCCCGCCACAGATCGAAGACGCGGCAGAGAAAGGCGCCGTAATGTTCGGCCGAAACCGAAAACGGGGCCGCTCGTCCCGGATTCAGAGGATCGGTTTCCACGCAGGGAATGAACTGCATGTAGCTCAGGCCCGTCTCTTTGAGGAAGGCATATATTTCATCCGGAAAACAGGCTGAATGGTCGTTGACCACACTCAGGGCGTTGACTTCCACCCGTTCATCCAATAGTAGTCTGGCCGCTCCGACAGCCCGTTCCCAACTTCCCTGGCCGGAAAGCGACCGCCGGTAATGATCGTGCACGTGTTCGGGGCCGTCGAGGGACAGGCCGATCAGGAAGCGGTATCTGCGGAAAAAAGCGGCCCATTTCCGGTCCAGTAAAAGCCCGTTGGTCTGAAGGCCGTTGCCGACCACCTGGCCCCGGCCGTAGCGTTCCTCGAAAGCCACGGCCCGCTGGAAGAAATCCAGGCCCATCAGGGTCGGCTCCCCGCCCTGCCAGCCGACGGATATCTCGGGGCCGGCCTGTTCCATGGCCTGGCGGATCGTGTTTTCGAGGACGTCGTGACTCATCCGGTGGCCGCCGGGGAATCGTTCGGCCTTGTCTTTGTAAAAACAGTAGCCGCAAGCCAGATTGCAGTCCGGACCCGCCGGCTTGACCAGGAGGCTGTCCAGCGGCCTGAAGGTCTGGCTCCCGTTCGGGGTCGGCGATGACGGACGTTTAGCCATGATCAGGCTCGAAGGACGGACGCAGGATCGTCATTGCCCGGTCCAGCCCCTGGGATTCCGCTTCATGGCCGACTCCCAGGCCCGGATGCGGTCCTGAAGGCGTTCGGCCACCCCGGGGTGCCGGTCGATGAGATTGTAGCTCTCGCTGGGGTCCTGGTCCAGGTCGTGCAGGAGCGGCATGCGGTACTTGACCCGTTTTCTGACCAGTCGGCCGAAAAATGTGTCGTCCTTGCTGATCGGGCTCGGCCAGACGTAATGGTTGATACGGCGGATGAACTTCCAACGGCCCATCCGTACGGCTTCCAGGTCGTTCATATGATAGAAATAGAAGGCCTCGTGGGGCGTTTGACGGTCCCGGCCCGAAAGAAGGCCGACGATGTTCTTGCCGTCAATGATCCGGTCCCGGGGGAGTTCCAGACCGGCCAGGGCCAGACAGGTGGGGAAGAAGTCGATGTTCATGGCCGGTTGATCCTGGACCGTGCCCGGAGGGATGATTCCGGGGTATCGGGCGATCATGGGCACGCGGAACCCGCCTTCGTAGCTCTGGGCCTTCCGGCCCCGCTGGTGGCCGGGATTCCCTTCAAACCAGGGGCCGTTGTCGCTGGTGAAAAAAACAAGCGTCTCCCGATCCAGACCCTTCCGGGCCAGGGCTTCCATGACCCGGCCCAGACTCCAGTCGATTTCCTCGACCGTGTCCCCATACAGGCCTCCCCGGGAGCGCCCCCGGAACTCGGCCGAGGCGTGGAGGGGTTGATGGGGAAACGTATGAGCGAAGTACAAAAAGAACGGCCTTGCCTCGGTATTCTCGATAAACGAGACGGCCTCCCGGGTATAGAGTCCGGTCAGTTTGCCCTGGTCTTCGACGTGGGCCTCCAGTTCCCGTTCGTTCCGGTAGAGGGGATACGGGACCATGTCGTTGCTGTGCGGCACCCCGAAGAAGAAGTCGAAACCGTTTCGGCATGGATTGAAGTCCGGGTCTCCGCCGAAATCGCCCAGGTGCCACTTTCCGACCATGCCCGTGCGATATCCGGCCGACTTCAAGGCCTCGGCCAAGGTGATCTCACTGACCGAAAGCCCGGTCGTTTCCGCATTCGGCCCGGAGTCGAACAGGCCAAGAGAGCCCATCATCAGTCCGATATTTTTCAATACCCGCGGTACCAGCGGCTCGTTCTCGGGCAGTAATATCCAGCCCAGGCCGGAACGCTGAGCGTAGCGGCCCGTCAGCAGACCGGCCCGGGAAGGCGTACACAGGGAGTTGGAAGCGTAAAAACTGGTAAAGCGGACGCCCTCCGCGGCCAGGCGGTCGATATTCGGCGTCCTGATGATCTGGTTGCCGAAACAGCCAAGATCGCCATACCCCAGGTCGTCGCAGTTGACAATGACAATGTTCGGTCTGGGCGCCCTAGGGGCGACCACCCGTAAAGGGCCCGGCCGGTGGTTCGGCGGATATTCGTCGAACAAGGGATTGCGCTTCGGACTTTCGAGCAGTTTGTAAGTCGCTCCGCCGGCTAGGGCCGTGACGGCCAGGGCCGCGCCGGCCAGGGCGGTCCTTTTGAGAAAACGCCTGCGTGTCAGCTTGGATCGCTCGGCCATGCTTGTTCCTCCCGCCCGAAATCCGGGTTTATAACAGGGACCCGGGATCACCTATCTTCGGCTCATGGAACCACCTTACCCGTTTATAACCCAATTGTTAACATCCGGGCCATTTTTTTGAAGGTCGCGATGGGGGATCGTGGACAGGAACCGGGGAGCGATACACGAGCACTCGCGATGTGCAACCACGAGAGGGCGTGGATCGCATCCTGAACAATCAGTACCCCAAATTCCCGATCACATGTGATTGTTTACCGGATTGACATGTGCCTTTAATAAACAACTCAGATTTGTAAACAGGGATTCAGGGCAGGGCAGGAACGAAAAAGGCTGAAATAAATCGTTCCGGTCATAGCATGGTTGTTCAGTGGGACATTGGATCGAAGTGAAAGATTCAGGAAGTAAATCGGTAACGTCGTGTGGCGGTGGATTCTGTAACATAACCTGGGTAATTCCCTGTGTCAGAGGAGTTTATTTTGGGGATGTCATAGGCAGTATGCCGAACACTGAAGGACAGGGAAATTGGAAAAACCAAAACGTTTTGTTTTTTATCGATGCGATCTGGTTATCAATGGCCTTGGATTGCCGCTCGAAACGGGCTGAAACCATATGTTGGAGCCCCTGGTGAAAAGCATCTTGATCCGGCCGGGTTTTGATTCGAGATGTGCGATCTGAAGGAGGTCAACGGTGTCGTGCGTGAGGGTGCGAAGTGGCGGAGAGGGGACCCATTGCATGCCTGACAAAGACCTTACGGAAATAGCAGCCGGACAAGCAGCGTCGGTTCCCGTACTGATCGAAGGAGAACGGGCCTACCTGCGATGCTTCGAACAGGCGCCGGTCGGAGCGGCCATGGTGACGCTGGATTACCATTGGCTGAGGGTGAACGAAGAACTGTGCCGTTTGACAGGCTATTCCCGGGACGATCTATTATCCTTGAACTACAAAGACATCACCCACCCCGATGAAGGACCGGAGGACCTGGAACGTCTGGAAGCCATGAAGCGAGGGGAAATCGATAACTTCCGGCGTCAGGCCCGATTCGTCCGCAAGGATGGAGGGGTCGTCTGGGTTCGGGTCGTCGTTCGGATGGTACGGGGCGACGCCGACAGCCCGCTGTATTTCCTGGCCTTTGTCGAAGACATAAACGAGTTGAAACAGGCCCTGGATTACATCAAGGAAAGCGAAAAGCGATATCGGCGGATTACCACGAACAATCCCGGTATCCTTTTCCAATATCTCCAGTCCATCGACGGCGCGGTGATGATTACATTTATAAGCGAAGGGATTTCAGACCTCTTGGGGCTGGAGTCCCGGGAGGCCATGGACAGTCCGGGCCGGCTGCTTCGCATGGTCCACCCCGAGGATCGGGAACGGGTCCGGCGTTTGATGCAGAAGACCCTGGAGGGTAAGGACGAATATGTCGAGGAGTGTCGGGTAAGAACGGAGGACGGACGGGTCAGGTGGCTGCGTGTCGAGGGGCGGCCGTATGCCGAAGACGGCGGGGCCGTCCTCTGGCACGGAGTGGCTGTAGACGTCACGGATCGGAAGATCGCGGAAGAAGGTCGAGCCCGGGAGGCGGAAATTAATTCGGCCATGGCCGAGCTGTCCAGGGAGTTGCTGCGGGTGGAGTCCATCCAGCATATTTCCGAGAGGGTCCTGGCCCAGGCCCTGAAGCTGACCGGCAGCCCGATCGGTTTCGTCGGCCTTGTAGAACCGGACCGGGAGGGCATGACCTTTGCGGCCGTATCCGAACCGGACTCCGGAACGGAGCGTCCGGCCTGGAGGGCCCTGGACGATCAGTTTCAGGAGTCGGGGGCCTGGCGTGCCGAACCTCCCGAACCGATAATAGACAACAAGCCTGTCGCCCTTACGGCCAAAGTGTTCCAGGCCAGGAATTCAAGAGTGGTCGAGAGATTCATATCCACGCCCGCTTTGATCGACCAGGATCTTGTCGGCCAGATCGCCGTGGCCAACGCCGATCATAACTATACCGAACGGGATTTGACCTTGGTTGAAAAACTCGCCGACTATTTCGCCCTGGCCGTCAGGCATCACCGAGCGGTTTCCGAGTTGAGCCTGGCCAGGGAAAAGGCGGAGAAGGTTGCCCGGAACAGGGGGCTGTTTCTGGCCAACATGAGCCATGAAATCCGAACCCCCATGAATGCGATCATCGGTCTGACCGAGATTGTATTGGACTCAAAGCTCGATCCGGAACAGCGAGATCATCTCAATATCGTGAAGCTTTCGGCGGAATCCCTGTTGAGCCTGCTCAACGACATTCTGGATTTCTCCAAGATCGAGGCCGGCAAGCTGGAGTTCGAGACCCTGGCTTTCAGCCTGCGCGACAGCATGGGGGACACCATGAAAACCCTGGCCCTGCGCGCTCATGAAAAGGGGCTGGAACTTGCCTGTCAGGTCGGCCAGGACGTACCCGACGGACTGATAGGCGATCCCGGACGACTCAGACAGATCGTCCTGAATCTCGTGGGCAATGCCATCAAGTTTACGCACCGGGGGGAAGTGGTCGTCCGCATCCTGAACGATGAGTGCACTCGGGACTTGGTCAGGCTGCATCTGTCCATCCAGGATACCGGCATCGGAATACCACGGGAACTTCAAGAAATATTGTTTTCACCCTTTACGCAGGCTGTCGCGGCCGATGAGGGCCGGCCTGGAACCGGCCTCGGACTGTCGATTTCGTCACAACTGGTCAAAATGATGAACGGCCGTATCTGGCTGGAATCGGAAGTCGGACGGGGTACGACCTTTCATTTGATCGTGCCGTTCCAACGGCACCACGGCCCCCTGTCCCGTCCCGTCCCGATTTCGCTCGACAGACTGCAGCGGCTGCCCGTTCTGGTCGTGGACGACAACCGGACCAACCGACGAATCCTGGAAGAAATGCTTCTGAACAACCGGATGAGGCCGACCGCGGTGGAAAGCGCTCAATCGGCCATGATGCATATGGCCGGGGCCATGGCTCGAGGCGAGTCA
>JAHJTB010000225.1 GCA_018830135.1 Pseudomonadota bacterium
ATCGATTCAAGGATTTATCTGACTTTTTATCAGACCTCCGCCGATTTTGTCAATAGGCGGTCCCAAGGCGCGCCCGGTCGCGGTATCCGGCTGGGGCGCGGGTTTGGAAAAAGCTAGGGACAGGCACCTGTTTTTCCGTTTTTCAGGGGAAAACAGGTGCCTGTCCCTAGCTTTTTCCTTGTTTCCTAGTCCCCCGGGGCCGGGAAGAGGAGGTAGCGCAGCCAGTGGCGCAGGGTGTTTTGCTGGAGCATGACCCGGTCGAGCCGGTCGATGTCGGCATTGAGCTTGGGCAGGTTGCCGAACCACTCGGCCCGGGTGACGGTCTTTTCCTCCGGGTCCAGGGTCTTGACCACCCGGGCCGGGTTGCCGGCGGCGACCGTGTTGGGCGGGACGTCGTTGACCACGACCGCCCCGGCGCCCACGATGCTGTTGTCGCCGATGGTCACGCCCTTGCAGACGATGGCGCTGTCCCCGATCCAGACGTTCTCGCCGATCCGGACCGGTCTGGATTCCCCCGGCACGATGCGGTTGTAGATGCCGTGCCAGTCCGAATCGGTCACGTACGCGTTGCTGGCCAGCATGGTGTTGTCGCCGATGGTGATCTCCAGGCCCGCGCCCACGCGCACGCCCGGACAGATCAGACAGTTGTCGCCAACATGGATGCCCCGGACGTTTTCCTTGTCCGACCAGACCGAGAGGTTGACCTTGCGGTCCCGGGATGCCACCACGTTGACGCAGCGGCCGATATGGATGGGCTGTCCGAATATCTCGACGCACCAGGGCCGCATGAAGGTGAAGCCCTCGCCCAGGCGGCTCAACTGGGGCCGGATGAAATGGTTGACGTAGATCTTTTCGAACTGCCGGCAGGCGCGTTTGATAAAGTACGGTCGATGATCTCTTTGCAAAAACCCCGCCCTTTCCTCATTCCACCAGCAACGCGTGCCCGGAATCGTCCCAGGAATCGTGATTGAACAGCTGGCCGGCCGGGGTCAGGTTGTAAAGGGCGTCCGCGGCCATGAGCACCACGGCGTTGGTCCAGGTGATCTTGTCCTCGGGCCAGATGACCATGTTGGGATGGGTGAAGCCGCACCAGTAGGAACCGTCGTCAAAGGTGCAGTCCAGTATCCAGCTGAACATGATGCGGGCCAGGTCCTGCTTGCCCATGGCCTGAAGGGCCAGGGTCAGTTCCGATGTCTCGGCCATGGTCACCCAGGGCTGGTCCGAAACGCACAGCACGCCCCGATCCTCGACCACGAACCGGTCCCAGTACTTGTCCAGACGCCGCTGGGCGTCCGTCCCGGTCAGGGCCCCGCTGAGGATGGGGTAGAACCAGTCCATGGAGTACCGGGACTTGGTCATGTTGAAGCGGTGGCGCTTGAACCGTATGGCCTCGCCCAGGGCGGAAAACGCCTCCCGCCAGTCCGGACGGTCGCGGCCCAGGAGGCGGGCGATGGTCAGACCGCACTTGAGGCTCATGAAGACCGAACTCGACCCGGTCAGCAGGCCGACGGGGTCCACGCGGCCCTCGGGGCTCATGGCCCAGTATATCTCCCCGCTGGGGGCCTGCAGGCCCAGGGCGAAGTCCAGGCCGGCCCGGACCGCGGGCCACATGGCCTCGAGAAAGGCCCGGTCGCCGGTGATCAGGTGGTGGTGCAGGACCCCCACGGCCAGGTAGGAAGACATATTGGTGTCCCGGGTCCGGTCCTCGGGCCGGCCGTCCCGGTACGAGGCGTACCAGCTGCCGTCCTCGAGCTGGTTGCGGGCCATCCATTCAAAAGCCCGTTCCGATTCGGACCGGCGGCCGCCGACGTTCAGGCCCATGGCCGCTTCCACCAGGTCCCAGGGGTCGGTCTTGTCCCCTTCGGCCCAGGGGATTTCACCGTCCGGCTTCTGGGAATTGGCGATCAGGCCGGCCGCGGCCTCGATGTCCAGACTCAGGCCTGGTTTGGCCTTGGATGATGACAGTTCCATATATTTAGACCCTGCGGAAGTAATTCGGTATCCACCGCGAGCGGTGTCGGATCATCGATGCTGAAAACCGTCTGCCCGAGCGGGCGTTTACCCCTGAAATGCAACCCCGCGGGACGATCGTCCCACAGGAGGTTAGTAATACAAACCCGGGGTCCGTGTCAAGTGCTTTCGGACGGCGGGACGCTGAAAACCGAGTAGAATCAACGTACATGCCCATATTCAATCGGTGGGGCGCCGGGCGGATTTTCCATGCCCCGAGGCCTCCGATAAGGTAATATACGGAGCGGGCAATCCGCCCGGGAGGACGGCATGAGCTTCATTATCACCTCGGCCCATATCTTCACCGGCGACCCGGATCGGCCCCGGGCCGAAGCCGTGGCCGTGGAAGGCGGCCGTATCGCGGCCGTGGGAGACAATCCGGAGATCGAGCGTCTGAGGCGGCCGGGCTGGACCGCGTACGATCTGCCCGGACGGCTGGTCACCCCCGGCCTGGTGGACTCGCACTGCCACTTCGTCTATTACGGCCTGTTCCGCCACGTGGTCTCCCTGCGCGGCCTGACCTCCCTGGCGGCCTGCCGGGAGCGCATCCGGACCGCCGCGGCCGGTCTGGCCCCCGGGGACTGGCTCGTGGGCGAGGGCTGGGACCATTATCTCTGGGACGATTCCGCGGAGCCGGACCGGACCGACCTGGACGACGTCACACCCGACAACCCGACGGTCATGATCCGGGCCGACGGGCACACCATGTGGGTCAACTCCCGGGTCCTGGCCTGGATGGGCCTGGACCGCTCCTCCCCGGACCCGCCCGGAGGACGGATCGAGCGGGACGCCGGGACCGGCGAACCCGGCGGCCTGCTCCGGGACGCGGCCTTCCACCCCCTGCGGGATCAGATTCACGCCTCTTTCAAGGACTGGAAGACCGCGGCGGCCGAAGCCCAGGAGTCGGCCCTGCGTCTGGGCCTGACCGGCGTGCATTCATCCGAGGACTGGCCGCGCTACCAGGCCCTGGCGGAACTGGAAGCGGAAGACCGGCTCCAAATCCGGGTCCATCACCTGGTCCGGCCGGAGGACTTCAAACAGGCCCCGCCGGACCGGCTCCGGTCCCAGGCCGGAAGCCCCAGACTCTGGTTTTCCCACGTCAAACTCCTGGCCGACGGCTCCCTGGGCTCGGGCACGGCCCTGCTCCACGAACCCTATGCCGACGATCCGTCCGGCCGGGGCGCCCCGATCCTGGACCGGGATATTCTCGAAACCCAGATCGCCCGGTTCTATGAACTAGGTTGGGACATCGCCGTCCACGCCATCGGTGACCGGGCCGTGACGAACGTCCTCGAGGCCGTGGCCGCGGCGCGCAAGCGCCTCGGGGTCCGGCCCGGGGAAAAGCGGGACCGCATCGAACACGTCCAGCTTTTCCGCCCCCAGGACCTGGCCCTGTATCGGGAGCTCGGCCTGGTCGCCGCCGTGCAGCCGGTCTTCATGGCCTCCGACTGGCGCCTGGCCGAAAAAAAATGGGGCCCGGACCGCTGCCGCTTCGCCTATGCCTGGAAGACCCTGCTTTCGGCCGGACTGCCCCTCCAGATGGGCTCGGACGCCCCCTTCGACCGAATCGAACCCCTGGCCGGCCTCCAGGCCGCGGTGACCCGGCAAGACCCCCGGGGGCTGCCCGAGGGGGGCTGGTTTCCCGACGAGCGTCTGACCCTGGCCCAGGCCCTTCGGGCCTACACCGCCGTCCCGGCCTGGACCTCCCGCAAACAGGAACTCCTGGGCAGCGTCACCCCGGGCAAGATGGCCGACCTGACCGTGTTCCGGGAAGACCTCTTCGAAACGCCGAGCGAACGCTGGCCCGCGGTGGACGTGGAAATGACCGTGATCGACGGGGAAATCGTCTTTCAGAATTCGGACTGAAATATTAAGCCGCCCCGGAGGCGGGCTTCCGGGGCGGCGCGGGGATGAAAAATAATCAGCGGGTGGCCTGGATGACCTCGTCCAGCAGGGACTTGACCGCCGGGTCCTTGAACAGGTCCAGGTCCTTGAGGCCGGCCGTCTTGGCCCGGAAGGCCGCCACGTCGGGATTCATCTCGATCTGCATGCCCTTGGCCTTGAGCAGGTCCAGACGGGCCGCGTCCCCGGCCCGGTTGTTCTCGCGCTGGTACCGGGCCGCTTCCGCCATGGCCTTCCGGATCAGGTCCTGGTCCTCGGCCTTCAGGGTCCGCCACCATTTCAAGGAAGCCACGTCGATATGGCCCGAGTACACATGCCGGGTCATGGTCATGTACTTCTGAATCTCATAGAACTTGTAAACCTCGATGACCCAAAGCGGGTTCTCCTGGCCGTCGATGACCCCCTGTTCCAGCTCCGTGTATATGGGCCAGGGCATGGGCGTGGGATTCGCGCCCAGGGCCTGCCAGATGGCCTTGTGCAGGGTCGATTCCATGACCCGGATCTTCAGGCCCTTGACGTCGTCGGCCGTCCGGACCGGGTGCTTGCCGTTGGTCAGGTTCCGAAAGCCGTTCTCGGAAAAGGCCAGCCCCTTGAACCCCACCCGTTCGAGGTCCTTGAGAATGGTCCGCCCCGGGGCCCCGTCCAGAATCCGGTCGGCCTGCTCGTTGTCCTTGAAGATGAACGGGTAGTCCATGACCCGGACGATGGGGGTGAACGTATCGAAGGGCCCGGAGGTGATGACGCGCATCTGGACCTGGCCGAGCTGAATCTGCTGGAGAATCTCGGTTTCGTTCCCCAGGGAGGCCGAATGGTGGATCTTGACGGCCAACCGGCCCCCGCTCCGCTGCTCGAGCAGTTCCTTGAACTTGTCGGCGCAGACGTTCTGGGCCGAGCCGGGCTTGGTCACCAGCCCCAGGTTGATCTTGATTTCGGCCGAGGCCGATACGGCCCAGGCCAGGACGAACAGGACGGTCAAGAGCGCAATCCGTTTTTTCATGGCGGCCTCCTTCTGGCAAAGGGTTATGGAGCGGCGCAACGGCGCCCACGTTTTCGGTTTACCGGACTAGCTATTCGAAAGCGGGGAGAATGTCAACCGAATCGGTGGCCGGACAGCAATTCTCGGCGAAGTGGGAGATGGCATATTTTGTGTGTCCTGTCGGGCCAGGCCGCCAGGGAAGTTGGCCAAGGAAGTGGTTTCGCAAGTTGGAGTCAGAGAAGAAGGCCTGTGAGCTCCGGGTACGG
>JAHJTB010000226.1 GCA_018830135.1 Pseudomonadota bacterium
CGCAAGGAGGGCATGGCCAATCAATACGGCAACCTCGGCAATGTTTCCCAGACGCGTGGCGATCTGGAACAGGCCGAAGCCATGTATAGAAAAAGCCTGTCTCTTTTCGAATCCCTTGGGGCCAAACCCATGGTCGAAAAAGTCAAAGGATTACTACTTGAACTAAAGAATAAAAAATAACCAACTCAACTCCTCACCGGTTGCTCACCCGCCTGAATCCGTTGCATCTTGCCTCGATGCCAGGAGGCGATGCCAAGGATGGCCATGGGGATGCCAAACAGGGCGGTGAAGGCCCCGATAACCTGGGGAATCATGGCCATGGCTTCCGACTTGCCGCCGATAATCGCCATATAGGCCAGGACGCAGCAGAGCAGGCAGACCATGCCAAACGCCGTGCCTGCCACAAACCCCCAATACGGCCGCCAGCCGGATGTCCACCAGTTTTTCGAAGCCGCCTCGGCCCGCATGGTTTCGTTGACCTGGGCCAGAACCTCGTTTTCGGCCCGCAGCCGGTCCACCTCGACCCTGGCCATATCAACCGCCTGGATCAGAACGGCCTTCTGGTACTCGAGCTGAAGCGCCGGGTCCGCCTCGATCCTGGCCGAGGCTTCGGCGTCGTCCGACGTGCCGGCCACGGCCCGGGCGATGGTCCGGATGACCTGGCCACCGGGAATAAAATCCATGACCAGGTCGGGGAGACTCTTGGTCAGGCCTTCAAGGATGCTGGTTACGTCCATGGCTCAACTCCCTCCCAGCTTGCTCAACAGCACGAAGTCCCGGGGTGCGATAGCCCGCCGCCGGGCGCATACCTCGTAACCCTCCCGGGACCCGTCGTCGTTGGTGTTGCCCTCGATGGTCCGGACCTCGCCGCCGTCCACCCCGGTAACGATCCCGGTATGAACCCAATCGCGCTTGTTGCGGGGACTGACGTTGAGGAAGATGTCCCCCGGCCGAGGACTGGCCTCCGGGCCGTGGGCGAAGATGTCCAGCCGCTGGGCCTGGTCGGCCAGGTTGTCGCAGCTCATGGTATATTTCAAGGGGGCCTGGACCCCGAACTCCCGGCAGGCCGAAACCACGATGTAGCTCACGAACCCCGCGCACCAGGCCCAGGGCGTGCCGTCATGCCCCTGGCAGTAGAGCCGGACCCATAGACCCTTGTTCTGGCCTCCGACCTCGCGGGGATGGGCCTTGAGATGCTGCTTGGCCCGCATGACGATCTGGTCGGCCAGACTCTCCGGGCGTGCCAGGGGCATATCCGCGATCTTCAAGGGCACGCGCAGCCGCTCCAGAGTGTCCTCCCGGACGATGCCGTCCGCAACCACCCCGGGATTCCCCGCCTGGAACTCCTTGACCGCACGCTCGGTAATCTCGCCGAAATCCCCGTCCGGAGACAGTCGGAGGCCGTGCAGACACAGCCATTCCTGGACCTCCCGGACGATCTTGCTATCCATGTCCCCACGCTTGCAGTAGATCATGACGCCGCCCCTTCCTTTTCAAACTGCCCCCAAATGACCACCTTGTTGAGGGCCTCATACAATCGTCGCAGGTCCTCGGAATTTTCGCCCAAAATCGCCTTGATCAAAACCAGGTCCGCCGTCGCGGACCGCCGATCGAACGCCTGGATCGTCGTCTCCAGGCGGTTCATGGTCTCGACCACCCGGTCGAACAGCTCGTCGCCGGACTCCAGCCGTTCCCAGGTCGCCTCCTTGCAGTCGTTGCAGGCCCCGACCGCGAGCTTGCCGGCGTCCAGGGCCGCGATTTGGGCCTCGATCTTCTCCCGCCACAGCTTTTGAGAATCCAGAAACCGGTTGACCACGAGCGCGGCCAGGCCCACGAAGATCACGTTCAGGCAGGATACGACAGTGACGGCAAGATTGGCGTCCATGGGTCAGACCCGCTACGATCCAGACCCGCCGGCCTCGATCTCGTCGGTCAGGGCCACGATGTCGGCCGACAGCATGACCCACTTGGCCGACTTGGCGCAGGCCTTCAGCTCCTCGAAATCCGCGTCCTCGAACCCGACCTGGTCGGCCATGCCGTTGGTCCGGGCCTGCTCGATCACGTCCATGAGCCGGAGGCGCTTTTTCATGGTCGCCGGGTCGAATCCGCCCTGGGGCATGCCGTTGACCATCACCTCCAGCAGGTCCAGCGTGTTTTGCTCTCGGGGCGGCTCCATGCTCCGGGCTTGGGCCAGCTCGCTCACCCGGCGATTGAAAGCCTCGCACTTGTCGATTTTCAGATACTTCATACTTCACCTCCTCTAAACGTCCAGGGCGTCCTGGAGCGAAACGGGCAGTTGGCCCCCTTCATAAGTCTTGATTTTCTGGTAGGCCAGAGCGACAGGGTTCATCCCTTCGGCCTCCAGCTCGGACAGAGTAAAACCAGCCAGGCGAATGTCGTAGAGTTCGCACGGGCGCGATCCATTCCGACGGGCATCTTCATCCAGGTATAGCTCCAAGTCCACCTTGGAAACGTCAACACCGTTGAGCACTTCAACCCTGGATACTCGCCAGTAGTCCGCCTCGATTCCAATTGGCAATAGAAATTCCTTCTGCAAAGCCATCGTTATACTCCCTGTTATGTTGCTGTGAGCATCACATAATAGATTGCCCCATTAATCCTAATGGGCAGCTTGTGACTGAACTTAGTTTCATCCGTCTCCGCCGCGACAGACGCCTCCGTCCGAAGGCCCAAAGTCGCGGCAGAGGCAACGTCTACCGAAAAGATAGCGATTTGATTACCAGGGCTTGTCGTCGGTTCAACTCCATTGTAAATCGCAAGAACCTTTTCAGCGTTCGTTCCAAATCCGTAAGTCCCGAGTCCCAAATTACCATTGGCAGTAATGCTGACCAGGTTTGTCGACGAGTTGGCAAAGTTGAAAGCGATTTTTGTTCTGGTAGCTATCGCTTGTAGCTGGCCCGCGCCGTCCTCTTCGTATGCCCTGAAGGAC
>JAHJTB010000021.1 GCA_018830135.1 Pseudomonadota bacterium
CGGCCAGGTGGGTCCGATTACCGCCGATACATGGGTCCATCTCTGGCCGGGGGTAGCAGCCAAGCCAAAGGACGGGTATTCGCAAGTCTTCGTACGCTCCCCGGCAAGATACCCTTAAACCAATTGAAACCTCGCGATCCGGAATGGGTAAACGCATAATTCATTCCGGACACTATTGGGTCAGGAGCCTTTTCCCGAAGCATCCATACATGGCTTTTAAATGAACGGTATTGGGGTTAAATGGGGGGAACGGGAATGCTGTCCGGACCGGTTTTTGCCGGGTGACGTGGTCGCTTGCCGGCTATGGCTTTACGGCAGGTTGTCGGGCTCCAGCTTCTAATTTTTTCTTTCACGGCGTTTCTTTTGTCCATGGCCGCCCTTTCTGCAATAAGGTGTTGAAGCAGAGCTTCAAGGCGAAATTGCGTTCCCAAGCAGGAGCTTGGGAACGAGCGGAAAAGTTTTCGCATACTCGTTTGGGGGCAACATCCCTGTTCCGGGCCAAAGTGCCCCACAAAAAGGCAAGAATCGTTCCGGACACTATTGGGGAAACGGGCCATTATCCAAATAAATACATGAAAATCAATTTGTTGGGAAAAAGTATACGCCCCCTGAACAATCTCGGGTCATGGTCCAGTATGGAAGGCCGGATAGTAGAAAGACGAAAACTACGTATGGATAATGAGTCAAGATCAGACTTGACCCCTTCTGTAAAATTATTTTTCCAACATGCCAAAAAATATGATGTCCATGGCTTGTTCGATGGCGTCTTCCGTCGTTAATTCCCGATTTTCCTTCAGCCAATACTTCATCCAATGGCTGTAGGAAATAATTAAGAACGAAATCGCGTTTAGATTATATCCTTCTTTTATATCTGTTACTTTTTCCGCCTCTTTTCTGAGGTATCGAAAGATTTTCTGTTCTATTTGATAGAGTCTGGATTTGTATTCCCCCGTCAATTGATGCCTCTCTCTCAAAATCAGCAGGGGGACCACGGTGTCTTTGTTGAGCACGCTTGCATATGCGATGGCAAGATTCCTGAAGGTTTCCAATCGAGGCAGGTTTTCCTCTTCACACCGATCAATACAGTTCTGTAAAGCGTCCATGCAATAATTGGTATGGTTGTCAATGATGTAATACAGGATATCTTCCTTGGTCTTAAAATAGTGGTATACCGCGGCTTTGCTGATACCCACCATTTCGGCGATATCCTGGAGAGAGGCCGACTTGTATCCTTTATCGTAGAATATTTTGGCCGCGACGTCGGCGATATAGTTTTTTCTGTCTTCCAGGCTGAGTTTAAATACCTGTGTTTCCATTTCCACCCGATCTCTAAAACGG
This sequence comes from Pseudomonadota bacterium, assembly GCA_018830135.1. Classification (GTDB taxonomy): domain Bacteria; phylum Desulfobacterota; class Desulfarculia; order Adiutricales; family JAGVGV01; genus JAHJTB01. Next base: position 1,339 of record JAHJTB010000021.1, read on the forward strand.
TTAACGATGACGGAACCCGGTAAGAAATCCGGGTTAATATCTCTCTTGCTGACCGGCCAGCCGGCCGGCCGGTTGATACCACTCCCCCGAAACCCGTGTCAAGCCTTTTTCTTGAAAATGCCGGGACCCCGGATTCCTTTGTCATGGATGGCCAGAGTCCCGGCGAACTTCCTGAGCATCGAGGTTCCCGAAGAGCCCAAATGATATATAAAATTATTCAGGAATTCAAATACTTTTCTTTTATCCTGAAAGAACCATGGGCAGCTCGGGTGAATCCGAACTGGCCGCGTCGCCGAGCCGGAGACTGGCACGATCTGAAAAGTCAGAGCGATGGAACAAACACCCGGCGCCGAACCGGGTTCGGCGCCGGGCGGCCGGTCATTTCCGGGCCAGGCGGAAGTACGTCGCGGCCAGGATCACGAACAGGAAGGCCGACCCGATATGGGTCAGGGTCGAGACCACGATGAATCCCGGCGGCAGGTTGAGTCCGGGCAGGTTCCTGAGGACCAGAACGCTTCCGGACAGGATGCTCAGTCCGAACAGGCCCGTGCGAACCCAGGCCGGGCCGTTTCGGGGCGGCCAGAGTTCCTTTTTCGCGGCCCGCAGGACCAGGTAGTAGGCGATCAGTCCGAGGAAGAGGGCGGCGGCCACGTAGTGGATGACCAGGGTGATGTAGAAGTCGGCCGCCCAGGCCAGGCCCGGAATGTCGGCCAGGTAGTAGCGCTTGAAGATGGGCATCTGGCCGAAACCCGAGAACATGAGGGCGAAAAGCAGGAGCATGTAAAAATACTTCAAGGGGCGGCTCAAGGCCCCGGACGGTTGTCTACTCATTGGCCCGGTCCTCCTTGTTTTTCCGGTCCGCGGCCGGGTCTTTCATGAGTTTCCGAATCTTGCCCAGGGCCAGGGCGGCTCCGGCCAGGGGGGCCAGGACCAGGGCCGCGGTCAGGTTCTCGGCCTGGGCCATGCTGTTGGCCACCGGCCCGAGGTGGGGCTTGCCCTTGCCTTTTTCAATGGCCTTGTTCAGTTCGCTGAAGGGCACGGGCGAGACGTAGATGGTGTTGGTTCCGCCGTTCTCGTTTTCGCCGTATATGTACCCGTTGATTTCCTTGGCCCGGGCGTGGGCCTTGGCCACGATCTCTTCCCGGGGCCCGATGGTCTGGACCTTTTCGGGACAGATTTCGATACAGGCCGGGAGCCTGCCTTCCCCGATGCGCTCGTAGCATCGATGGCATTTGTACATGACGCCGTTGCCGGCCAGGCTGGTGGCTATATCCAGATAGATGCCCACGCCGCTCTGGCGCTGGGGAATGTTCCAGGGGCAGACCTGGCGGCACTTGGCCCCGCCCAGGCAGATGTCCGGGTCGATATTTGTGATGCCGTTGTCCATCTTGCGGGCCGCGCCAAAGGGGCACAGGTCGGCGCAGGGCGGGTTCTGGCAATGCATGCAGCGTCTGGGGATGAAGACCTCGGTCTCCTCCCCGTCGATCTTCACTTCGGCCCGCTGGACGTAGAGCCAGTTGTACGGGGTCAGGCGGTCGGTCACGTCCCGCCGATCCGACCAGTCCTCGATGGGCACGCGTTTGGGGTACATTTTGGGAATCGGCTTGACCGGCTCGGGCTTGTATTTCGCGTTGACGTCCTGACAGGCTTCCACGCAGGCCTCGCAGCCGATGCATTTGCTCAGGTCCAACATGGTGGCCAGTTCGCCGCCCTGCGAGCCCTTGACCACGCGGGGCAGGGGAACGCCCGTGGCCGCGGCCGCTCCGGCGGCGGCCAGGGCGCCTTTGATAAAGCTTCTTCGGTTCAGGTCTTTGAGCATTCCGGTTCAGGCTCCTTTCCGGTTCCATCATCCAATGTGTGTGTATAGAGCATCAAGAGGGCCGAAGGTTACAAATATTTTTTCTCCCCCTGGCCGCCGGGTCCCGATCTGGATGACTCCCGGCCTCGGTCCGGCCTTGCGAAAAAGGCGACGATGCGTAATCATGGAAGAATCGCCGGGACTTTCCGGAAGACGACCTGGGCCCGGTGCAATTTATCATTGGATGGGCGCGTCCATGACAAAAAGCGTTGAAAGAGGCGGAGGCCCGACCCGCCGCATGTTTTTGAAACTGTCCGCCGCCGCGGGGCTCGTCCTGGGCCTGCCCGGCACGGCCCTGGCCCTGTTCAAGAAGCGGTTTCCGGTCCGGACCGTGGAAGCGGACGATTTTCGTTTCGACCCGGCCACGGGCATGGTCCGGTATGACGGCCGGGGCGAGGAGCCTTACCGGCTGGTGATCGACGGCCTGGTCAAAAAGCCGGTCTCCCTGACCTACCCGGACCTCAAGTCCCTGCCCCGGACCGAACAGGTCTCGGACTTCCACTGCGTCGAAGGCTGGTCCGTGGCGGACACGCGTTGGGGCGGTTTTCGTTTCCAGGAAGTCCTGAACCGGGTCGAACCGGCCGCCGAGGCCCGGTACGCGGTCTTTCACAGCCTGGGCCAGACCCGCCACAAGCCCAAGGGGCAGACCCGGTACATCGAGTCCCTTCCCGTCGCCCGGCTGACCGACCCCAAGGCCGAATGCCTCCTGGTCCTGGACCGGGACGGAGAGCCCCTGACCCACGACCACGGCGCGCCCCTTCGCCTGATCTCGCCGTTCGACCTGGCCTACAAAGGCGCCAAGTACGTGACCCGAATCGAACTGGCCGCCAAACCCCGGCCCGGCTGGTGGACCCTGGCCAACCCGATCTACCCGATCGATGCGCCCGTGCCGGCCTACCGGCTTCGAGGCGAACGGTAGCCGCGTGCCGGACCCGGCATCGTGCGGATTCAAGCCGGACCCCCACAGCCTCGACGAATGTTTCTCAGACGAATCGCCCGCTGGGGACTGACCGCCGCCGCCGCCCTGGTCCCGCCGGCCGGACTGGCCGCCGCCGAAACGGCCCGGGGCATGGACGGCGAGGCCGAGATTCGCCGCCGGGCCGCCGGCCTCGAACTGCGGGAACTGGTCCGCCTCAAGCTCCACCACGGCGGGCCGGGGTTCATCAACCCCTTTGTCCGGGGCGAATACGGAAATCTGGGCCGGCTCCTGAAATGGAAGCTGTTTTCAAGGAACCGGTTCAAGTCCGAATATGCCGGTGAAACGGTCCGCCCGGTTTCGGTCGACTGGGACCGGGTGCGGCGTCACGACGGTCTGGCCGTGACGTTCATCAAGCACGCCACGATCATGATCAGCGACCGGGGACGCCGCCTGCTCGTCGACCCCGTGTTCCAAAGCATCTTCCCCACCATCAAGGACTTCAGCCCCCTGGCCTTCGACCCGGCGGACATGCCCCGGCCCGACCACGTCCTGATCACCCACGGCCACCGCGACCATCTGGACGTGGACAGCCTGGCCTCCCTGGACCCGGCCACCCACGTCATCAGTCCGCTGGGGCACGACGGCGTCTTCGGGGACCTGAACATGAACCGCCGCACCCGGCTCGACTGGTTCGAGGCGTTCCGGGAGGACGGCCGGGAGATCATCCTGGCGCCGTGCAACCACTGGAGCATGCGCGGCCCCTTCGATCCGCCCAACCGCTCCCTGTGGGGATCGTATGTGGTCAAGACGGCCAGCGGACCGACCCTTTTCATCTCCGGGGACGTGGGCTTCCTCGACCGGTACGGCGAACTGGGCCAGCTCTACGACGTGGACCTGGCCGTTTTCAATCTGGGCGCGTACGAGCCGCGCTGGTTCATGAAGAAACACCACATGAACCCGGCCGAAGTGGTGCGTTCGTTCCGGGAACTGGGGGCCAAGCGCCTGATGGTCGTCCACTGGGGCACCTTCCGCCTGGGAGACGAACCGGTTCATCATCCTCCCCGGGACGTCCGGGAGGAGATGGAACGACACGGCCTGCTCGACCGGCTGGTCCACCTGGACCACGGACAGACCCTGTTCTTCTGAGTCCCCGACCGGCTGTCCCGGCCGGCCCCTGTTTTGCAACCGGGCTATTCCACCTTCCATTTAAGCTGGAACTCGATCTCCTCCAAGCCCTTTTCCCGCTCATGCTCGATGTTCACCACGGCATCCAGGGGTACGCCGATCCGTTCTCCGGCGATCTGGATATTGAATTTTTTTCCCTGTTCCAGACAGTCGGCCAGACGGCGCAGCTTGTCGACGAACTGTTTGACCGGATACGACTTTTCGAGGTCTTTTTCCGCCTTGCTCTTTTTTTTCGGCATGGTTCCTCCCTTGGATTTTGATTTCCGGTTGGATTTCGGGTTTTTCGCGGGCCGGGTTCAGCGGCGGAAAACGCATGGTTCCTCGTTTTCCGCCGGCATTTCCATCGCCCGGTCGAGCCGGGCGAGCGGTCTATTCGGGCAGCCGGACGTGGGCCTTGCACACGCCCACGGTTTCGCCCCGCTGATTTTCCGCCGACAACTCGACCACGACGAAACCTTGCCCCTTCTGTCGGGGATGGAGTTCGCTGACCACGCCGCCGCAGGTGATGGTGTCCCCCGGCCGGACCGGCTGGACGAACTTGCTTTCCAGCCGGGTGATGAAACCGCCGCTGGGGTAGCACCATTGGGTCAGGGCCGAGGTCATGTAGGAAAAGGTGGTCATGCCGTGGGCGATGGTCGTGCCCTGGCCCAGCAGGTTGACTTCCCTGGCCCAGGCCGGATTGATGTGGATCGGGTTGTAGTCCAGCAGGGCCACCGCGTTGCCGTTGATGCTCCGCTGGTCCACCTGCCTGACGAATTTGGGTAGCTCGGTCCCGAGTTCGATGCCGCCGAAGGTGAGATTTTCCAACGTCCGTCTCCTTTCACATCAGAACTGGTGGGCCTGCTGGCCCTTGGACCGGGGAAGAATCAGGGTGATCCACCATTTGGCCACCAGGGTCTCGTTCTGGTTGAAATACTCGGTGTTGAAGGTCAGATACCGTTTGCCCCGCTTGATCCATTTGTCGTGAAAGCGCGTCCGGGCCCGGATCGTGTCGCCCGGGCGGATGGGTTCGTAGTACTCGATCACCTGGCCGGGGTTGATGGCCCCGGGCGTCCGGACCCAACTGAGCGGCCCTTTTTCGCCGGTGATCCAGAAACCGATGGGCGTGAGAAAAATGGGATGCGCGATCAGCCCGCCGAACGGTCCCTGTTCCGCCGCCTCGGGATCGCTGAAAAGCGGCAGATCGTCCTGCATGCTTTGAGCGTAGTCCACCAGGTCTTCCGCTTCGACCTCATAGACCCGTTCCCCCTCGTGGACCTTTTCATAGTCCACCGTGTCCCAGTCCACGTACGCGGGGGCCATTTTGAAAAAATCGTAGTCAAAGGCCTTCTGTTTATCGGTTGTCAAAAACTCCTGGACCGCTACTTCGTCCGCCATGGGCGTCGACCTCCTTTTCCGGATGACCGGATTTCTCGTGAACGTAGAAGCTCCCCGCGGCATGCTGCGGGCAATGGGCCCGCCTGCATGTTCAAGCACAATTGATCCGCCGCGAACCGGCGGGGGCGCCCCGGCCCGTCAAGCCGTTGGGACCGAGACGATCCGCTTCGGCGGCCGTCCTTGCTTCTGGATTGGAAACGATGGCCCCATCATGACTCAGTCCGGCCGCGAATTCAAGCCCATAACGAACTTCGGGTCCGGGGCCGCTCCGCTTGACGGATCGCCGGGCCATGCCTTACTATGCCGGGACGAATCATTCCCGATTTTCAGACCCGGCATTTTCCGGCGCTCGGCCCGAGGTCGCGCCGCATCCGTCCCGGACCCGAACGCATGGACTCATACCAGGGAGGAAACATGGACTACCAGCACATCATCGTCGAACGATCCGAACCGGTCCTGGCCGTCACCTTGAACCGCCCGGACAAGCTCAATGCCATGAACCAGGACCTGATCGCCGAACTGCAGGAGGTGATCGCCGGCCTGCGAACCGACACAGCGATCCGTTATGTCACCTTTACCGGCGCGGGCCGGGCCTTTTCGGCCGGGGCCGACATGTCCGGGCGCGGCGGGCCGGCTCCGGCGGACCGGTACGAGATGGCCAACCGGGCCCGCCTGGTCCAGTTCACCGGCCACGACTTCATGCGGGCCCTCGAGAACCTGGAACAGATCACCATCGCCGCCGTCAACGGGTACTCGCTCGGCGCCGGACTCTGCATCCCCATCGTCTGCGATTTCCGGATCGCCTCGGAGCGGGCCCTCTTCGGCGTGCCTGAAACCGGCATCGGCATCTTCTATACCTGGGGCGCCACGCCCCGCCTGACCGGACTCGTCGGGCCGGCCTGGGCCAAGGAAATGATCATCACCAACGAGGTCTACGACGCGAACAAGGCCCTGTCCTGCGGGCTGGTCCACAAGGTCGTGCCCCACGACCAACTCATGGCGGCCGCCTCGGAGCTGATCGGCAAGATCGATTCCAAGGGCCGACTGGCCACCCGCATGGCCAAAAAGATCATCAACGCCGCCTCGGCCCCGAACTTCGGCGATCTGTATATCTGCGAGCCCGAAATGGTCGAACGGCTCCACCTGTCCGACGAACCCGCGGAGGGCGCCCGGGCCTTTGACGAACGCCGAAAACCCGAATTCAAGGGCCGTTGAGGGGAAGAGGCGAAAGGGGGACGTTGTTTATGCCCCCTTTCCGGCTCGTTCCCAAGCTTCGGCTTCGGAACGTTAGACGGCCTCGAAGCCCTGCTTCAACACCTTATGCCGTATGGCGCGGCCATCGCCAAAAACAACCCGGAATGGCAAAGAAAGAAAGAACGGAAGCGGGAGCTTCCTAGACCGGGTTCCCAAGCTGGAGCCTGGGAACCGGCAGGAAATCCTTGGGGGCTCCACAAGGCGGACAGGTTCCGCTCGTCCAAAGGCCGCGACAGGGCGGTCCTACGATGCCGCCAACCACTGAAGAGTTACCCCCGATCGCGATGGACAATTGACAGCAAGTTCCGGTTTTGGCAAAATAAATGTTTTAACGCCCGAATCGGGGGTAGCGAGTTGAGCGGAAACGGAGACAAGGTTTTCATCGAGGACATCCAGGAAGGCCACGAGGTCGAGGCGGCCTTTCTGGTCGGCGACCTGCGCCTGGGCCAGACCCGAAACGGCAAACCGTTCGCGGCCCTCCAACTCAAGGACCGCACCGGACGGATCGAGGCCCGCGTCTGGGACGGGGCCGAATCCTTTTTCCAGTCCGTCAAGAACGGCGACGTGGCCCTGATCCGGGGCGGGGCCGAATCCTTTCAGGGCCGGGTCCAGCTCAAGGTCCTCAAGTATCGGGTCCTGTCCCCCGAGGAAGTCAATCTGGACGACTTTCGGGCCGCTTCGGCCCGGGATCCGGACGAGATGCTCGACGATCTGCTCGACGCGGCCGGGCGGCTGACCGACCCGCATCTGGCCGGCCTGATGGAAGACGTGCTCCTCGATCCGGACATCGGCCCCGCCTTCAAGCGGGCGCCGGCGGCCAAACGCTTTCACCACGCGTATTCCGGCGGCCTGCTGGAGCACACCCTGACCCTGGTCCGGGCCGCGGAGGCGATATCACGCATCTATCCCGGTCTGAACCGGGACCTGCTGGTGGCCGGGGCGATCGTGCACGACCTGGGAAAAATCCTGGAGTTCGACCAGGGGCTGTCCGGGGACTACACGGACGAAGGCCGTCTGGTCGGCCACATCGTCCTGGGGGTCGGGATGATCGAGCGGAAGCTGGCCGAGCGTCCCGACTTTCCGCCGAGGCTGGCTCTGCTGCTCAAACACATGATCCTCAGTCATCACGGCGAGTACGAAATGGGGTCGCCGAAACGTCCCAAGGTGCTCGAGGCCCTGGTGCTGCACAACCTCGACGACCTGGACGCCAAGATCAACGGCATCGGCGGTTTTATCGAACGCCACGCCGACGAGGAGACGGGCTGGACGGATTTCAACCGGCTGATGGGCCGTTTTTTCTACCGGCACGACCTGCCGTCCGCCGAAATCGAACCGGCGCCGGCCGCGCCGGCCGCGCATAAACCTCGGCCCCGGCGAGCGGAGCCGTCGGAACGGCCCGACCCGAATCAGCTCAGCCTGATCGTCGAATGAAGACGCCCCGGAGCGCATGGACGTGAGTTTTTCCAACGTCATCGGGCACGAACGGGCCCTGGGCCTTCTGAAGGCCATGCTGGTCAACGGCCGCCTGCCCCACGCCCTGTTGATCTCCGGGCCGGTGGGGGTGGGCAAGTACACCACGGCCCTGGCCCTGGCCCAGGCGGTCAACTGCCTCGAACCGGTGGCGGGACTGCCCTGCGGGACCTGTCGGGCCTGCTCCAAGATCGCCCGGGGCCAGCACCCGGACGTCAGCGTCCTCGAGCCGGAAGGCCGTCTTCGATTGATCCGGATCGAACACGTCCGCGAACTGCGGACCCAGATCAACTACCGCCCCTTCGAGGGCCGGACCAAGGTCTATATCGTCCGCGAGGCCGACCGGATGCAGGACCCTCAGGCCAACGCCCTGCTCAAGACCCTGGAGGAGCCTCCGTCCCAGAGTCTGCTGATCCTGACAACGCCCGAGGAATCCGACCTCCTGCCGACCATTGTCTCCCGCTGCCTGCGACTGCATTTGGCCCCGCTGCCCCGCGAGACGATCGAGGCCTGGCTGGCCCGGGAACGGGGTCTCGAAGGGCCCCGGGCCCGGTACATGGCCTCGCTGGCCGAAGGCTGTCTGGGCCGGGTGATCGACCTGGACGCGGACGAGGTCTGGCAGCACCGCATCGAGGTGACGAACCGCCTGTCCCGGCTGGCCCCGGACCGGATCGAACCGGCCCTGGACTGGGCCGCCGAACTGGCCGGCGCGCCCGATAACTGGCCGGCGGTCTTCGGGCTCCTGCGCTTCTGGTACCGGGACCTGCTGGTCCTGGCCGGAGGGGCCGGACGCCGCCATCTGGTCAACGACGACCTGGCCGCCGAACTCGAGGCTTCCGGCGGCAATCGGGACGCCGGCGCCTTTCTGTCCGCCCTGGACGAGATCGAGCGGGCCGAGGACGCCTTGCGGCGCCTGATCCGGCCTGAACTGGTCTTTGAAAATCTTCTGATCGGCCTGTCCGATCTGGTAGGAACCTAAATGAGCATAGCCATCGGCATCCGCTTCCGAGAAGGCGGCAAGATTTACACGTTCGACACCGGCGGCCTGGACCTGAAGGTCGGAAACCAGGTCCTGGTCGAAACCGAACAGGGGCCGGGGCTGGGAACGGTGGTCACACCGGCCAAGGACCTGGGCCAGGAATGCCCCAGGGCCCTGAAAAGCGTCTCGCGCCTGGCCAACGAAGACGACCTCTGGCAGCACGAAAAAAACGTGGCCCGGGAACGCTTCGCCTTCGAACACTGCCAGGAACGCATCGCGGCGCGGTCCATGGAGATGAAGCTGGTGGACACCGAGGTGCTGTTCGACGGCTCCAAGATCATTTTCTACTACACCGCCGACGGACGGGTGGACTTTCGGGCCCTGGTCAAGGACCTGGTCAGCAAGTTCAGGACCCGCATCGAAATGCGCCAGATCGGCGTTCGCCACGAAGCCAAGATGGTCGGCGGACTGGGCTGCTGCGGGCGGGAGGTCTGCTGCGCCACCTTTCTCAACGAGTTCGCCCCGGTCTCCGTCAAAATGGCCAAGGAACAGAACCTCTCCCTCAACCCGGCCAAGATTTCCGGCCTCTGCGGCCGGCTGATGTGCTGCCTCAACTTCGAATACCGCCTCTACAACGAAAGAAAGCGCGGACTGCCCAAGATGGGCAAGCGCATCGAAACCGAGCAGGGCCCGGGCAAGGTCATCCGCCAGAACGTCATGGAGCGGGTTTCGACCGTGCTTCTGGTCGACGGCCAGGAAATCGACATTCAACACGAGGAACCGGCCGGAAGACCGGCCAGGCGGGCGGACGACGAGAATACCCCATCCTTCGAGGAGCACGAGAGTTCATGACCGACCGCTATTACGTCACCACCCCCATATACTACGTCAACGCCCAGCCCCACCTGGGGCACGCGTACACGACCATCGTCAACGACGTCCTGGCCCGCTTTCATCGGCTCCGGGGTCTTGAAACCTGGTTTCTGACCGGCACCGACGAACACGGCGACAAGATCGTCCAGGCGGCCCAGGCCGCCGGTGAGACCCCCCAGGCCTACGCCGACCGCATCAGCGGGATGTTCCGCGATACCTGGCCCCTCCTGAACATCTCCAACGACGACTTCATCCGCACCACGGAACCCCGCCACCGCGAGGTGGTCCAGGCCGTCCTGACCCGGGTTCACGACAAGGGCGACATCTATTTCGGCAAGTACGGCGGCTGGTACTGCTTCGGGTGCGAGCGCTTCTACACGGAAAAGGAACTGGTCGACGGGCTCTGCCCGGACCACCAGAAGGAACCGACCTTCATCGAGGAGGAGAACTACTTCTTTCGCATGGGCCGGTACCAGGACTGGCTGATCCGGCACATCCGGGAACACCCGGACTTCATCCGTCCGGAACGGTACCGCAACGAGGCCCTGTCCTTTCTCAAGGAACCCCTGGAGGACCTGTGCATCTCCCGGCCCAAGTCCCGTCTGACCTGGGGCATCCCGTTGCCCTTTGACGACCGGTTCGTGACCTATGTCTGGGCCGACGCCCTGATCAACTATGTATCGGCCCTGGGCTGGCCGGACGGCGAACGGTTCCGGGCCTTCTGGCCCGCGGCCCAGCACACCATCGCCAAGGACATCCTCAAGCCCCACGCCATCTATTGGCCGACCCTGCTTCAGAGCGCGGGCATCGGCCCGTACCAGCACCTCAACGTCCACGGGTACTGGAAGATCGGCGAAAGCAAGATGTCCAAGTCCGTGGGCAACGTGGTCGAGGCCCTGCACATGCGGGAGGTCTACGGCCTGGACGCCTTCCGCTACTTCCTGCTCCGGGACATGGTCTTCGGCCTGGATTCGAGTTTTTCCGAAGAGGCCCTGGTGGGCCGGATCAATGCCGACCTGGCCAACGACCTGGGCAATCTCTGCCAGCGCAGCCTGACCATGGTCGGCAAGTTCGGCCGGGGCGCGGCCCCGGAGGCGGCCCGGGCCCGGGCCGAGGGGGGCGAACTGCGGACCGCGGGCCGGGAGGCCGTCGAGGTCTATCTTCGGGAGTTCGAGGTTCTCGGCTTTCACAAGGCCCTGATCGCGGTCTGGGAGCTGATCAACCGGGCCAACAAGTTTATCGATCGCGAGGCGCCCTGGGCTTTGGCCAAGGACCCGGCCATGCGGGTGCGGCTGGACGAAGTGCTTTACGAACTGCTCGAGGCCCTGGCCCTGATTTCCGGACTGATCGAACCGGTCATGCCGGACACGGCCGCCGAGATGCGCCGTCAGATCGGACTCGATCCGGACTTCCCGAGCCTCGACCCGGACGAAATCGCCCGGGCCCTTTCACCCGGCCTGCCCATCCGCCAGGGCGCGGCCCTCTTCCCCCGGGTCGAGCTGGGCGGTGCGCCGGCCGGAGGCAAGGCCTCCAAACCGGGGGCGGGAAAGCCCGCCGCCGAGACGGCCGCCGAACCGGGACCGGCCGGGGAGTCGATCTCCTTCGACGACTTCAAGAAACTGGACCTCCGCGTCGGCCGAATCACGGCCGCGGAACGGATTCCCAAGGCGGACAAACTGCTCAAGCTGACCGTGGACACCGGCGAGGAACGGACCGTGGTCGCCGGTCTGGCCAAGGAGTATTCGCCCGAGGACATGGTCGGCCGCCAGGTGATCGTGGTGGTCAACCTCCCCCCGGCCAAGCTCATGGGCGTGAAATCCGAAGGCATGCTCCTGGCCGCCAAGGACGACGACGGCCTGGCCCTGCTCACGGTCTCCCGCGAGACCCGGCCCGGCAGCAAGGTCTCCTGAGGGCCGGGGACGCCGTCCGGCATGAAAACGGAATTCATTGAACCCGGGTTGAAGCGGCTGGAGCAACGTGGCCTTTGAACGGGTCAAACTAGGCCTGGCCCTGGGGGCCGGCGGTGCGCGAGGGCTGGCCCACGTCGGCGTGCTCAAGGCCCTGGAACGGGCCGGGGTCCGGATATCCTTCCTGGCCGGGTCCAGCGCCGGGGCCGTGGTCGGGGCGGCGTACGCCGTGTCGGGCAGCGCGGCCGAACTCGAACGCCGTTTCATGGAGTTCCTGTCCACGGACGCCTTCAAGCAGGCCGGCGTGTCCGTCATGCACCAGGCCTTTCAGGCCAAGCCGGTCACCTTGTCCGAGCGGCTGAACACCTGGCTGAAAAAGGCCTTCATTCAAGCCAAGATCGTCTCCCAGGCCGCCGTGCTCGAGGCCGAGGTCTTCGAACGGCTCATCGCCCAGTTCGTGCCCGACGTACTCATCGAGGACCTGCCCCTGCCCTTTCAGGCCCTGGGCACGGACCTGAATACCGGCCGGGCCGTGGTCTTCAAACGCGGTCCCCTTCGCGAGGCCCTGTACGCCAGCGCGGCCATACCCGGCGTGGTCCGGCCCCTGGCTCGGGGAGACATGCGGATCGTGGACGGCGGGGTCATCCACATGGTCCCGGTCCTGCCCGTCCGCCACATGGGCGCGGACGTGGTCCTGGCCGTGGACGTGGAAAAATTCATCGATCCGGGACAGGACTTTTCGTCCGCCTTCGACCTGTTCTTCCGGGTCGAGGACGTCCAAAGCCACTATCTCAAGGAAACCGAACTCCGCCAGGCCGACCTGGTCCTTCAGCCCAAGGTGGGACATATCCACTGGTCCGACTTTGGCGCGGCCTCGGAAATGATCCGTCTGGGGCAGGACGAGGTCTACGAACGGCTCGACCAGGTCCGGACCCTGGCCCGGCGGCGCCGACTCCCCTGGTGGCTGTTTTCCTCGCCTCCGCCCCCACCCGTCCGGGACTGGATCGAGGCCTGAGCGCTCCCTTCAACCCGGATATTCCGGTTGGTCCTTACCGAAAATTACCGCGTCATCTTTTGTCATTGCCGCACGCGCCCGCCTTCGGCGGAACGAAACATCGGGTGCATGGCGGCCTCACCCCGAATTTTCCGCTCGTTCCCAAGCTCCTGCCTGGGAACGTGATTTTGCCTTGAAGCTCTGCTTCAACACCTTATTCCATAAGGCGCGGCCATGAAGGCAGGTAGCGTCACGAGGCAAAAACAGGGAAGCTGGAGCTTGGGAACCAGCAAAAGGCGCTGCCTTGCCATGGGCGGATTCAATCCTTCCCGCTGTATCGCGGCCGGGACCGGACCCGGCCCCGTTCGAGCCCCCGCGACTTCAGCCAGCGACGAGCGGCCCCGCGGAGCAGCCGATAATAGGCCATCGAACCGCCCGGGGCCCGACGGCCGAAATAGTAGTCGATTTCCAGAAACAGCGGTCCGCAGCCGGGCGATTGCCGGTCATAGACCCGGTCGAAACCGGCCGGGTTCAAACCGGTCCGGGCGGAGAAATCGGCCGCCGGTCGACACATGGGTCAGGAACGATTCGCCCGGAGGGGCCCAGCGCCCGTAGGCCACGGTCCCGTCGCCCACCGGAACCACCCGCAGGTCCCGGCCGCCGTGATCGATCAAAGCCTGCTGGACGAAACCGCCCCGCCCCGCTCTTTCCGCCTCGGCCAGCCGCTCGAGGGCCGTCCGCTGGTCCGAAGTGTCCTGGACCTTGAACACGCCTTCGCCCTGGCCGCCCAGATTGGTTTTGCGGACAAAGGGCCGGGGCAGGCCGCCGCCTTTACGGCGGTGGAAATCGGCCACGGACGGAAAGACCACGGTGGAGGGCCGGGGCAGACCCAGCCGGGCGAAAATCAGGGCCTGGCCCACCTTGCCCGGCCAGTCGAAACAGAGGTCGAAGTTCGGCCAGACCCGTGCGCAGCCGGCCCGGCACGGACGGTAAAGGTCCTCGCGCACCCTGGGGTACGAAGACCGCATCGGCCCCGAGCCCGGCCAGGCGTTCCGCTTCATCGGGCGGCCGCCCGGCGCAGTTGATGTTTTCGTCTCCGGTGAGCAGGGGATGGAAGCTGACAATCATGCGGCGAGTCTATCACGACCCGGCCGGCCCGGCCGGAAAAACCTCGAGCCATCCCGCCTGCCCCCGATCCGAAGCACCGTTGAACATGCAGGGCGGGCGCATTCCCCGTAGCTTGCCGCGGGGAGCTTCAATCTCCCCTCGATCTTGTTGAGGGGAGTCTTCGACATGTAAGGAAGGAGTCCACTCGTCCGGTCGCCGGCCAACCCCGCGGCAGGCATCCAGGTATGCATCCTCCCCGCTTGTTCAGCGCCCCATCGGCGCCCGGTACGGACCGCCGGACCGGACCCGAATCTTAATCGCCCGTCCTGACCCCGGAAAAACGGGAAACCAGCAGGACCAGCCCGGATGATTCATGAGGCGGCGAGGCGAGGCGGATGAAAACCGGAGCGAACGGCGAAGTCGGAGCGATTTGAACTCGCGGGCATACTGGACGGCATGTCGAGAGCTGAATTCGCGAAACAAGACTGGCCGCCGGGGGTTCACCCTCGCGGTGGAAAGCTCATGAATCGATCGGACTAGTACCTTTCAGCGCCGTATTCACGCTCGCGAGGCGCCCGCGGACGGGCCTCGTTGACCGTCAGTCTGCGGCCCCGCACGTCCTTGCCGTTCATTGCGGCAACCGCCGCTTCACCCGCTTCCCGGTCGTCCATTTCCACGAATCCAAAACCTCTGGACTGACCGGTATAACGATCCGTGATCAGCTTGGCGCTGGCCACGGCTCCGAATGGGGCGAACATCTCTTGAAGATCGGGCTCCGTGATTTCGTACAGCAGATTCCCCACGAAGAGCTTCATGGTCATGACCTCCCTGCTCCTTTCCGGGTAAACATGGATTAAGGCGAGGCCGTGCAAAGGCCGGAAATTCAATTCCAGCCGGCACGGTCGTCCGGGTCGGGTTTACAATCAACATTGAACATCTTACGTGTGAGCTATGTTACCATTCCCGCCGGGGCCGATCAAGCATTAAATCGTCAAATCCTGTAAAAACCGGGCCGCCCTCGCCCGGCCGCATTTCGATCCCGCTCTATCTTGATCGCTGAATCGGATTCAGTCGCCAGGGCGTTTTTGAATGCCGGGAACCCGTCTGAAAAGACCGGGCCTCGACCAGGCGGCCGCGGTCCGGTTTTTCCTCCGGGATGCAACAGAAAAGATGCTCGACAACGGACCGGACCGAAGTTAAAATTCGCTCATTCCGTCGCTAGGAGGGGACTTCGTGAAAATCGCCGTGGCTCAGCTCAATCCCAAGGTTGGAGACATTCGGGGCAACCTGGCCAAAGCCATGTCCACCCTGGACCAGGTCGCGGCCGACCAACCCGACCTGGTCGTATTTCCCGAACTCTTTCTGACCGGGTACCCGCCCCTGGACCTGTTGGAACGATCATGGTTCGTGAGCAAACAGGAGGCCGCCCTGGACGAGTTGACCGGGTATTCCTCCCGGTGGCCGGAGACCGGGGTCATCATCGGGGCCGCCCTGCCCAGCCGCAGAAAGCCGGGACGGGGCCTGTACAACTCGGCCGTGCTCATCTATCAGGGCCGCGTGGTCTTCAAACAGCCCAAGTCGCTCCTGCCCACATACGACGTATTCGACGAGGCCCGATACTTCGACTCGGCCCCCAAGACCCTGCCCGTGACCTTCAAGGGCGAGCGACTGGGCCTGAACGTGTGCGAGGACGCCTGGAACACCGCCGACTTCTGGCCCCAGGGGCGGATTTACGACCAGGACCCCATCACCCTGCTCCACGAGGCCGGCACGACTCTGTTCATCAACATATCGGCCTCGCCCTTCCACGCCGGCAAGGACGAGCTCCGCTACCGGCTCATCCAGCAGCACGCGGCCAAGCACCGGACGCCTTTCGTCTTCGTCAACCAGGTCGGCGGAAACGACGACCTGATCTTCGACGGCCGCAGCATGGTCTTTGACGAAAACGGGCGGCTCGTCCTTCTGGCCCCTGCTTTTGAGGAAGACGTTCTGGTCGTGAATCTGGGCCGGCCCCAGCCCGGACTGGCCTTCAGGCCCCAGGACCGGATCGAATCCATCCGGATGGCCCTGGTCCTGGGCCTCCGGGACTATGTGCGAAAGTCCGGATTCTCCAAGGTCGTGGTCGGCCTGTCCGGCGGCATCGATTCCGCCGTCACCTTCGCCCTGGCCGCCGAGGCCCTGGGACCCGAAAACGTGCTGGGCGTCTCCATGCCCTCGCCCTATTCCTCCCCGGGCAGCGTCGAGGATTCCCGCAAGCTGGCCGAAAACCTGGGCGTGGAGTTCAAGGTCGTATCCATCACCGGCATTTTCGAGGCCTACCTTCAGTCGCTCGGGCCCCACTTCGAAGGCCTGCCCCAGGATGTGACCGAAGAAAACATCCAGGCCCGCATCCGCGGCAACCTCCTGATGGGCTTTTCCAACAAGCTCGGACACCTGGTCCTGGCCACCGGCAACAAGAGCGAAGTGGCCATGGGCTACTGCACGCTCTACGGAGACATGAGCGGCGGACTGAGCGTCATCTCCGACGTACCCAAGGTCATGGTCTATGATCTGGCCGGACACATCAACCAGGACCGGGAAGTCATCCCCCAGGCCGTCCTGGACAAGGCCCCGTCCGCCGAACTCCGGCCCGACCAGAAGGACGAAGACTCCCTGCCGCCCTATCCCGTCCTGGATCAGATACTCAATCTATACATCGAGGACGGTCGCAGCCGGGAGGAGATCGTCGCCGCCGGGTTCGAGCCGGACATGGTCCACTGGGTCGTGCGGATGGTCAACCGCAACGAATACAAGCGCAAGCAGGCCGCACCCGGCCTGAAGGTCACCAGCAAGGCCTTCGGCTTCGGCCGCCGCATGCCCATCGTGGCCGAATACGATCTCTAGGTTTTTACAAACACCGCCCGCCGGCTGAACCGGTTCACCGAGGCGGACTCGGACTGAAGGCCCGTCTTCACGGCCAGACCCACCAGGGTCTCGAAGTCTTCCCTGGAGGTATGGCCCCGGGGTTCGACCATCAACAGACGGCCGCCCGGCTTGAGCGCGGCATGGGTATCCCGGAAAAAGGCCGCCTTGTCCGGCACCTCGTGGACCATGTGCATGGCCACCGCCAGATCGATCCGCCCGGCCAGGTCATCGACCCCCATGCCCGCCGCCTCGGCCCGGCGCAGGTCGATCCGCTCGGACAGACCGGCCTTGACGGCCCGTCGCCTGACCACGTCGAGCATCTTGTCCTGAAGGTCCACCGCGATCACCCGGCCCTCGGGCCCGGCCATGCGGGCCAGGGGCAATGTGAAATAGCCCGTCCCGCAGCCCGGTTCCAGAATCCAGCCGCCCTCCCGGATGTACGGCCCGAAAATGCGTTCCGGGTTCTCCATCAATTTACGCAGCGGATTGAGCATCAAATACCCGATCCAGACCGGGCAGACACGACCTGCCATTTTCAACCTCCCCGGTCGACCCGGATAACCGGCCGACCCTTCGTCAAGCTTTCGGTTTCCAACACAGGTAACTGTAAAAAGTCGGGGGCGCCGCGGTCCGGCGCTCCAGGATCGGCAGACCGGCCCCGGCCAGCCCCCGCTCCAGCTCGGGCCGGGTAAAGCCGATAGGGGGCTCCTCGACCAACAGAACCCCGCCCGGCTTGAGCACCCGAAACAGCTCGGCCAAGGCCGCCGGCCAGTCCGGGACGTGGTGCAGGACCCCGAAGACAAAGACCGCGTCCACGACCCGGTCCGGAACGTCGATCCGGGTCATGTCGCCCACGAAAAACTCCACCCCCAGCCCCCGCCGCCGGGCCAGGGCGATCTGTTCGGGCATCAGATCGAAGGCGATCACCCGGGAGGGCCGGAAGGACTCGATCAGAAGCCGTGTCCCGTACCCGGACCCGCAGCCCGCATCCATGAGCACCCCGCCGCTCGGGTCCAGGCCCCGGCGTCGCAGCATGGCCTTGAAGAGCCGCAGTTCCAGGTTTTTCTGAAACCATCGCCGAACCGGGTTGTTCATGGCCCAAAACTCGAACCGGCCCAGCCGGCCGGACCGATCCGCCCCCTGTCTCATCCAGCTGGTCTGTTCCATGCGCCCGACCCCGCTTTCCAAGGTGTTTAGCACCTGAACACCTGGTTGAAAAAAATTTTTTATCCCGGCCAGGGATTCCATTCATCGAGCATCTCGTCGGCCCGGGCCATGAACGTCTGAAGAAAACGAAGGGACTGGTCATCCAGTTCGCCCACCTTGTCCACAAACAGCCGGTAGATGTTCTCGTGGACCCGCTCGTGCTCCCGGCTGGCCCGCCGGCCTTTCGGGGTCAGGGAAAGCAGGAGGCGGGAACTGTTCTGTTCGTCGATCCGCTTTTCCACCAGACCCTTCTTTTCCAGCCGGGTCAGCATTTGAGAGATCGCGCTTTTGGTCACGCCCTTGATCCGGGCCAGATTGGTCACGCTGGAGCCCGGATTTTCGTCAATCGCGGCCACGAGGTGAATTTCGGCCCGGGTCAATGGCTCTTCGATGCCGAAGTGATGGGGGGTCCGGTCGATCCGGACCATTTTTTCACTGATCTGGAATACCCGTTCGAAAATCTCGAATAGAAGCGCCTTGTCCATGGTCGAAGCGTACAGCAACTTAACACTTTCGTCAAGCCTTTTTTCAGCCCCGACGGTAAGGCGTCAGTCGATCGGGGCCTGGAGTATTCCCGCCGCCCGCGCGGTCCTTCAATGCCGCCAACCACTCAAGGGATGCGTCCCGACGATTTGGGGGCCGGCCGAGGCGGACGAAAATCCGTCCGGAGGCCGAAATCGCCAAGCACCCGCCACTCCCGGATTTTCCCCCCGGAGGCGGAGAACGGTTGTACATACGGGATAAACCCGCGTTCCGGCTCCCGTCCGGGCAGGCGCCGGGCTTGACTTGTTCGGCCGAATTATGGAAAATGAGGGCACGTCCGGGCGTTCCGCTTCGGGAGGCAGGCGGCCTCGGACGCAATTACCCAAGGAGCGGCGGCCGGACCCCGGTTTCGGCCCGCCCGGTCCGGATCGAGCCCATGAAACCAACCAGCGGACAGGAGAAGGGAACCCGGCCGGGCCCTTGCCGCCCGGCCGCTCCAGCGCGGGCATTCGGGCCGCGGACCCCGACGCGGGGCGGTACGGAGCGTTATCCGTGACTGACATTTTCACCCAGGATCACGAAGTGAGCATTTCGGTCGGTCCCGACTTTGCCGAGTGGACGCCCTCGACACTCGTCGGGAAAAAGGCCCGGCGATTTCTGATTCTCGACGGTACGGACAACACCGCTGCGCTCAACGGTCTGCAGCCGGGCGCCCCGTGTCGGATCAAGATGACCGATTCCAGCGGCCGGCCCTATCAATTCGACACCCGGGTCCTGGGACTGATGGCCAAGCCCGTTTCCGTCCTGATTCTTTCCTACCCCCAGGGTTTTGAATCGCCTCCGCCTCGTCAGGCCCAGCGCCACCCGGTCCGCATCGAGGCCTGGTACAGCGATGAGCCGAGCCGGGGGGAAGTGGACGGACTGGGGCGGGCCACGATTTTGAATCTGTCCAAGGGCGGCTGTCTCATGCGTACCGCCACCCCCTTCCTGCCGGAACATATTCTGCATCTGACCTTTGACCTGCCGGAACAGGCCACGGCCCAGGGCGGCCTGATCGTCTATCTGGACAACGCGCCCCGGATCACGGACCTCAAGATCGCGGTCCGGCACAGCCAGAAAAAGGACGACCAGTATTTTCTGGGTCTGGAGTTCGTCGATCAGCTCGCCTACAGCTTCACGTCGGTCCGGAACTTCATGAACACCCTCGAGTCCCTGGACCTCACGGTCGTCCAGGACTGACCTCACCGCCTCAATTCGGGTTCCGCGCCGCGGTACAGGCCGACTGTAAAATCCGGGTCAAGCTTGCCCGCCGGCGTGTCTTGTGACATGATGCCGCCAGGAATTATCGTGCGAGTCGGAGAAAGCGAGGCTTGCCATGATTGTACCCATAGTCCTGCTGGTGGATGACGAGGCCGCCTTTGTCGACGTGCTGGCCAAACGTCTCAAGGTGAGAGGGTTCGAGGTCCTGACGGCCCCGGGCGGACAGGAGGCCCTGGACCTGCTGGCGTCGACACCCAACATCGAAGTCGTGGTTCTGGACCTGAAAATGCCCGGACTGGACGGACTGGAAACCCTGGCCCGTCTGAAGCGGGCCCACCCCCTGATCGAGGCCATCTTCCTGACCGGCCATGGCACGGTCGAATCGGGCGTTCAAGGCATGAAACTGGGCGCCTTCGACTATCTGACCAAGCCGGCCGACGTGGAGAAGCTCGTGGCCCTGGTCGACGAGGCGGCCCACCGCAAGCGTAAAAACGAGGACCAGGTCATCGCGGTTCGTTCAAGCTTCGGTCCGGCCCGCCGTAAGCTGGCCGAAAACCTGGACCCCTTCCTTCGCCGGGCCCTGGGACTGGAAACCGACGAAGACCTCTGATACCGAACAGCCCGGGCTCTCGGGTTGTCGCCTAGGCTGGGGGATTACTCTACCCCACTGTGGATACGGACGTGCGGCACTGGCGCAGCCGGCTGTCGTCGTATCTCGCGGCTATAATTTTCCGGTCAAATAAATGTGCCGGCTGAATATACATTTTGGATGGGACGCAGTCTGGAAGCGCACCTGAATGGGGTTCAGGGGGTTGGTGGTGAACTTGTGCTGAGCGAAGCGAAGTGAATCCAGTCGTCCCGACCATGAAAGTCAATAATAAGGGCAGGTTAGGCACCACCTAATTTGCCCTTTTTTAGTTAAATCTACCTGAAATCCCCTTCTGGCTACCATATGGCTACCACACTCGACCCGGGAAGGTGTGGGGGGGCAAATGGTTTGAGAAAGTGGGATATGCCGGGATTAGGGGGGATTGCGTGGGATAGCCCGTTGATTTCAAATAATATTTTGACCGTGCTACGTCGTGAGGGGCCACGGCAAGCCAGTTTGAGAAAAAGTAGGTTCTCAGGGCCTTGCCGGCAAATGGTTTGAGAAAAAAATCAGGGCCAGTAGGAATCAGGATAGCAGCCAAGGTAATCAGGTATGGGTTTCAAAGGTAATTTTTTGGTGTCCAAATCCTAATTAGAATTCTCTGATCTAATTATCTTAATATCCTTGATGGTATTTTAGATGCTGAACACTTTAAAAGGAGGATTGTATGCTTCCCATTGCTCTACGCATTTATATAGTTCAGTATTTTTAAGATCATTGGAGTCGTAAGCAAGTCTAAGAACAGATCTAAGATTACCCGGGCTAGCAATATGCGCAAGTAAAGTACCCAGCGTTTTTCTTAAACCGATCGAAAGAATCGCAATCAAATCGTCACCACAGCACAATTGACATTTAGCAGCCTCATCATATTCTGATATCTCCTGAGTAAAAATTGCCAGTAGTTCGCCTCTACTTAATTCGCATTTTGTTCCACTTAGGATAGTGCTTAGTAAGCAATCAATATCTACGAGAAGATATTTTCTATCCAAGAATTTATGGTACTTAATACCTGTAAACTTAAATTTAAGGCCATTTTTTAAAGAAATAAATCGTAAAATACCAATAGGATACGCAGCATTATATAGTATTTGCCTTATGTCAGAAGCATTAAAATATTTGAGGAGTGCATTAATTTTTATTTGTGAACCGTACTCTGCTAATACACGGTCAAGTGCACCACTCTCAATGATAATAATTTCCATATCGTGATAATCTGTCACACAAATGTTCGGAGAAATATTTTTAGGTGGTAAAATATTCCAGAAGTCAGCATCTACAATACCAAGCAAACCATTAAAATTTTCATTTTCAAGTAAATCTATGGAGTCAATTACATTTTTTTTCCCACGTGCTGGGATAAGCCAGAATTGGTTTGAGGTAGAGTATTTTTCAAAAAATAGAACATCATCATCACCCTCTACTATAAGTATTGTGCCCGTGAAAGTCGTTCTAACCATCTTAGCTTCAGCGCTTATATCGTGTGCCGTAACCGAATTCAACATTATCGAGTTTCTCCAAGAGGCACCATTAAATGGCTTTGTTTATGAATAATTGATGGAGAATGTGTGGCTACAAGGAAGTCAAGGTTTACCAAGTCTGAAATCCTAGCTATATCCTCAAGAAACTTATGTTGCCATGTCACGTGTAGCGATAACTCAGGTTCGTCAATTAAAATTAAAGTACCTTCATCTACCCGGAACAATAGTTCGAAGGCCAAGACAAGTTCATGTTGCTCGCCAGAAGATAATGTCCTAAGAGGGACATTACGTTTTTTATCTGTTTTAAAAATAAAACCATTCTCTTTATCTACTGAAAAATTTTTATATAGAAATCTTGTGTTAATGATTTCCTTAAAAAGTTCTATACGTTTCAGGAGGCTATCAAAAACGTCAAATTTTTCTTGCACATCATTTTGATAATGCCAAAGGACACGGAGAGCATTTTTATCCAAATTACTAGGGGGCAAGGCAACCGGATCTTCTGGATCAATAAGACCTGCATTCATAAGCCGACTACGATACTCAGCTTGTTCTGAATATTGGTTTCTAATTTGTTCTTGGGTTACATTACTTGGAAGCTCGGAATCCAAGAGCCGGTGAGGAAAAGTTCTATCAAGTGAGGTTGCACGTACTGCGGATTGTTTAAGGCTAGTCTGTATCCGATCTACCATCTCTTCTGAATACCGCTCAACTGTAGATATCACATTAGATTTTTTATGTCGATACTTATAGATTGCTTCAAAAGGAATGGCGAACAATCTTTGTGTTTGAATAAAGTGGATTGGCATTTCATTAAGAAAATCAGTAAGCCAATCTGGAATATCTAATAACTTATTGGATGGGAAATCAGAAGGAATACGATGGCCATAAATACTTAGGACGTCATCTAAATCGAGAATATCTCCAGATGATCGATCAAGCCATCGGGTAGAACCAACCCGCTCTAAAGAATCAACTAATTCTTCAATAATTGACAATGGAAATCGGCCAATCTCTTCCTTAATTGTATTTCGTTTTTCTGTTTTATATGTATACGATTCTTTACCGCGATGCATATTGAAATTAAGTTGAATTGGTTCTTGAATATTTTTAGACTGTTTCCTCGTAACTTCAAGCCTAGAACGCGGATTTTCAAAATCTATCCTTAACTTCTTATAAGGCAAATACTTAAGAGAAGAAAAGCGTTTACAGAACAAATCAGATAATAGTTTAAGTATGGTTGTCTTACCAACACCGTTAGGGCCGTGGATTATAGTGATATGATCTTTAGTTTTAAACGGAATTTGATGATTAAAAATATCAAATAAATTTTCAATAGTTAGCTTGCGAATTCTCACAATGTCACCTCACTTATCATTTATTTAATCAAGGTAACCCCTCGGCAGAGCTGGGGGGGGTATCTTGATTAAATAAATGGCAAGCCAGTAACCACTAACAAAATGAGCATTAAAATTATGTCTTTGGAATTAGAACAGCGGACTGCTTTATTAATATGATTTTGAGCAATCCTCTTACCTTTAGCAGCCTGAGCTTGGGTTCCCACGCTAGGCTCACCACAACTAGGGCAGGCCAAGGATTTATCGTTGATTTCGCAACCGAATTCAGAGCATGAAATCATTGCCATAACAGCACTCCCTGTTAAATTGAAATAATTTATATTATATAATAATCTTTTTGACAATAATTAACATGAGAACAATACCTATAGAACAGAATATAGGTTCATACCATTTCATTAGAATATCCCATTCCACTAGCTAAAGCAAGGTCCTTGCGAATCAGATGACGTTGCTGATGATGCGCAGGCCTGAACGGTGGGCATCATAGGGCGAATAGCCGCTGCAGTTGCCGGAGATTATGCGGATCGTGGCACCGTACAGGAGTTCGAGGCGCTTTATCAGGATGGTCTCATTGATTCCCAAGGCGGCAGATACCTCCGTTCTTTATTCTTAGACGACAGGTATCGACCATGACTAAAGTCCCCGGAATGAATGATTCAATATGTGCTCCTTTAATCTATTAGTAAGCGTCTAAGGATCGCCCGTTTTTCTTGATGCATATTATAGCATCAACGTTATCACGGAGCTATGGATTTTTTCCTACTTGGGTACTTCCGCGAAAAGTGGGTTTTCGGGGAAGTTTTCGGGGAAGTTCCTTGATAACGAGAAAGTTAATATATATCAACGTGATAAGGTAAATTTAAGCTTATAGTTGGATAGTTTTTCGGGGAAGTGGAAAAAACGGCCGGAGCCTAAAAAAAGCGAAATTAAGGTAAATGTATTAGGGGCCGGGCCGACTGTTGAGCTGGCCAGTGGGCCGGAATCATGCTCTTTTGCTCCACCACCAGCGGACGCAGCCGACTATGCCTTCGTTGATCTGGTCTCCGCGTAGGGCGACCAGGTGGTCTACCTCGTTTCTGTTTTCTGGGATACCTACGACAATCTCTTTGTCCTCTATGAATTTGAACCATTTGATAGTGACTCCGCCGTCTACGCGGAAGGCAACCATTTTTCCGTTGAGGCGATTCTGATAGACATCCATTTATTGACATGGTAGCGATTCTGGTAGACATCCATTTATTGACATGACCTTTTCTATTTGCTATCCTGTCAAGAAAAACAGGAGGCATGCATTATGGCCGTGGCCCGTAGCGAGGTGGTCGCCCAAGGCGTGGAGGCTTATTACCACTGTATATCCCGGTGCGTGCGCCGGGCCTTTCTCCGCGGCCTCGATTCCCGGACCGGCCGGTCCTACGAACACAGAAAGGGGTGGATTCAGGCCCGTTTGAAGGACATGGCTGCTTCCTTCGGCATCGATGTCGCCACGTACGCGGTCATGTCCAACCATGTGCACCTGGTGGTCCGCACCCGGCCGGACCGGGTCCAAGGCTGGTCCGACGAGGAGACGGCCGAGCGCTGGCTGACGCTGTTTCCCGTGGAGCGGGAAGAGGATGGCCGGCCCAAGGCCCCGAGTCGTTCGGCCATCGAATCGTTGGCCGGCCAGTCCGGGCGGCTGGATGAAATCCGGTCACGCCTGGGCAGCGTGAGCTGGTTCATGCGGTGTTTGAACGAATACGTGGCCCGAATGGCCAACCGGGAGGACGGCTGCAAGGGACGATTCTGGGAGGGGCGCTTCAAATGCCAGGCCC
>JAHJTB010000227.1 GCA_018830135.1 Pseudomonadota bacterium
CCTTTCATCCGAAGAGCGACCAGCAGGGCCCCGATCTGGGCCGGCGTGGCCCGGCCGTCACTGACCTCTTCCATGACCGCGATCATTTCCTCTTCGGAAAGGTCTTTCCGGACCGCGACTTTGGCGATGGCTTCCTGAATCATAACTCCCCCCTGGCTGTCGACCGCAGAGCGGCGATGCTCTGGGCCGCCTTGTTCTGGATTTCCTTGTATTCCATCTCGGGCAGGGAATCGGCGACGATACCCGCCCCGACCGGGATGGTAAAGCGATCCTTTTCGAACAGAATCATTCGGATGGCAATGCAGGTGTCCATTTCGAGACCCGGCCCGAAATATCCCACCGCCCCGGCGTACGGCCCGCGCGGGCCCGCTTCGAGTTCGTCGATGATCTCCATGGCCCGGACCTTGGGCGCGCCGGAAACCGTGCCGGCCGGAAACCCGGCCATGAAGGCCTGCACCGCGTCGGCCTCGGGCCGCAGAATGCCGTTGACCTCGGAGACCAGGTGCATGACGTGGCTGAACCGGTCCACGGTCATGTACGGTGACACCGTGACCGTGCCGTACTTCGATACCCGGCCCGCGTCATTGCGGGCCAGGTCCACCAGCATGACGTGTTCTGCGCATTCCTTTTCCGAAGCCCGCAGCTCCGCCTCCAAGGCCTGGTCCCTGAGCTGATCGTCCGACCGTCCTCGTGTTCCGGCGATGGGCCTGAGCACGACCCGGTTGCCGGTCACCTTGACCAGGGTTTCGGGCGAGGCTCCTAGAAGCTGGTACCCGCCGAAGTCGAGAAAAAACATGTATGGTGAGGGGCTGCGGACTCGAAGCCGCCGGTACACGTCGATGGGTTCGATGCCGGTCCGTCCCGTGAAACGGTCGGCCAGGACCACCTGGAAGATGTCGCCGGCCCGGATATACCCCTTGGCCCGGCGCACGGCCTCCATGTATCGTTCCGGGTCCGGCTCCTGGACTTCCAACCCGTCTCCCGGCCGGCCCATTTCAAGGGTAACCCGTAGCATTTCCTCGTTTTCGGCGATCTTTTCCAGCCCGGCCCGTTCGTTCTCCGCGATGGCCACCAGGATCATCACCCGGCGGCGATGGTCGAAAACCACGAAACGAGAAGGGAAAACCAGCCTGGCCACGGGCAGGTCTCCCCGAGGACAAGGTCCGAGGCGTTCGATAAGCCGGACGGCGTCATACCCCAGGAATCCCATCAGGGAACCGACGGCCGGGAGATTCGGCCTCGTCGAGCAGGCCCGCGTCCGAAGTGTTTCCCGGATCAGATCGAAAAACCGTTCGGCCGGGAAGGTCCGTTCACCGTCCGAGTCCGTCACTCGGACCGTTTCCGGCCAGAGCTCCAGGGCGCTCAGGGGATCGAAGGCGATAATTGAATAGCGGCCCACGGTTTCGTGGGTTTCGGCACTTTCGAGCAGAAACGAATCGGACCGGCCCCGACACAGCTTCAGGTATGCGGAAACCGCGGTTTCCGTGTCGGCCAGTCGCTCCCGTGTCACGACGCTCAATGTGGACATGCTGGACCTCCCGTAAAAAAAGAAAAAAAAGACCCACCGTCTCTCGACGGTGGGTCTGGATTGCCAGTGTATGACGCTAGAAAACTACAGGGCCATCTCCTCAGACCTCACCGTCGGCGGGCGCCACCACCACCAGAAATACGCGGTAAAGCCGCAGTCGTCCCTTGTCGGCGGAAAGGCCGGATCAAGGAACGACCGGAAGAGATTTGAAACACCCTGCTTCATAAGCGAAAACTGATAGAGCGAATACGTCCTTTTGTCAAGGAGTTTTTTTGATCATCCCTTTTTTTTCGTGTTAGTCACAAGTTAGACCTTCGGCTCCCTGGAGGTCGGTTCGTGGTCCAGGGGCGATTCCCCGAAATGCGAATCTGAAGAAACGACCCGGTGTTCCTGACGATAGGTGTAGGCCGTCAGAATCGGACCGGAGACGAGGTAGCCCAGTCCCAGGACGAAGAGCATGATATGGGGTCGAACGGCGATAAGGGAAAACATCAGGATGACGGCAACCAGCGTGTTGAAAGGCTTGCTCTTGAACAGTTCCGAATTCTTGAGGCTCAGATAGCGAAAGTTGCTGACCATGAGAAAAGACAGGGCAAAGACCATTACCAGGATGGCTCCATGCTTGACCGGACCGCTTTCGCCGAGGTGGTTGAACAGAAAAACGGTCGTGGCGATCATGGCCGCCGCGGCGGGAATGGGCAGGCCCTGGAAGTAGTCGTGGCTCCGGACGGACGAATTGACGTTGAACCGCGCCAGGCGCAGGGCGCCGCAGGCCACGTAAAGAAATCCGGCCACCCAGCCCAGCCGGCCGAAGGGCTGGAGGGCCCACATGTAGGCCAGAATCCCCGGCGCCACGCCGAAGGCCACCAGGTCGGCCAGGGAGTCGTATTCCACGCCGAACTGGCTGGTGGTGTTGGTCATGCGGGCCACTTTGCCGTCCAGGAAGTCGAAGAGGCCGGAAACGACGATGGCCACGGCCGCGGACATGAACTCGCCGTTGATCGAGGAGATGATGGCGTAGAACCCGGCGAAGAGACTGGCCGTCGTGAACAGGTTGGGTAAGATGTAGATGCCCTTGCGTCGCTCGGCCTTGGAACGATGTTTTCTTCTTTTGCTCATGGCAGACACCCCAATATGGATTCCCCGGCCTTGACCTTTTGACGGAGCCGAACCTCGACGCTTGCCTCCAGGGGCATGTAGACGTCCAGTCGGGAACCGAAACGTATCAAGCCGAAGCGTCGGCCCCGAACGACCGGGTCGCCGGGCCTGACCCAACAAACGATTCGTCTGGCCACCAACCCGGCGATCTGAACGACCAGAATCCTGGCCATGCCGGGGGCTTCGAGTATCAGGGCGTTATGTTCGTTCTCCAGAGACGCCTTGTCCAGATGGGCGGCCAGGAAGCGGCCCGGAAAATAGGCCTCTGCCTCGACCCGTCCGGTAATGGGGCTGCGGTTGACGTGGACGTTGAATATGGACATGAAGATGCTGATCTTCTTGACCCGGGCGTTGAGGAAGCGGTCCTCGTCCACTTCCTCGATGCGGATCACGGTCCCATCCGCCGGGGACAGGACCGCCCGTTCGTTCGGGGGAGGGGTCCGCTCCGGGTCGCGAAAGAACCAGGCGGAGAAACCGCCGAAGAGGCCGAGGCAGATCGCGGCCCAAGCCACGCCGGCCAGAGCCAGTCCCAGGGCTCCGGCCAGCGGGATCAGGATGAAGGGCAGCCCGTCGACGGCGACGGGCAGTCTGTTGTGAATACCGTACATGCCCTCGCTGCTATTTCTTCAGCCAGGTCATCATCCCGCGCAGTCTGTCACCGACTTCGTTGATGGGATGCTGGGCTTCCCGCCTTCTGGCGGCGTTGAAGACCGGACGACCGGCCTTGTTTTCCAGAATCCATTCCCGGGCGAACTCGCCGGACTGGACCTCGGCCAGAATCTGGCGCATCTCCTCGCGGGTTTCCTCGGTGACGATCCGATTGCCGCGGGAGTAGTCCCCGTATTCAGCCGTATCGCTGACCGAGTAGCGCATGTAGTTGATGCCGCCCTGGTAGAAGAGGTCCACGATGAGCTTGAGTTCGTGCAGGCATTCGAAGTAGGCGATTTCCGGCTGGTATCCGGCTTCGACCAGGGTATCGAAACCCGCCTTGACCAGTTCGGTCACCCCGCCGCAAAGGACGCACTGTTCGCCGAACAGGTCGGTCTCGGTCTCTTCCTCGAACGTGGTTTCGATCACGCCGGCCCGGGTGGCGCCCAGTCCCTTGGCGTAGGCCAGGGCGGTCTGGAGGGCCTTTCCGGAGGCGTCCTGCTGGATGGCCACCAGGCAGGGCACGCCGGCGCCCTTCTCGTACTCGGCCCGGACCAGGTGTCCCGGTCCCTTGGGGGCGACCATGGCCACGTCCACGTTCTCGGGCGGCACGATCTGGCCGAAATGAATGTTGAAACCATGGGAGAAGAGGAGGGTTTTGCCCTTTTTCAGGTGGGGTTTGACCTCGTTTTCATACAGTACGGCCTGGACGTCGTCCTGGGCCAGAATCTGGATCACGTCTGCCTGCTTGGAGGCCTCGGCGGCCGAAACCGGTTCGAAGCCGTAGTTCTTGGCCAGCTTATAGTTCTCGACCCCGGGCCTTTCGGCCACGATGACTTCGACGCCGCTGTCCCGCAGATTGAGGGCCTGAGCATGGCCCTGGCTGCCGAAGCCGATGATGGCCACCTTCTTGCCCTTGAGCACCTTCAGGTCGGCGTCTTTTTCATAGTAGATTTTCATGTCGCGCTCCTTGCATTGTTTTTTGGAGTTTTTTTGGCCCGGGCGATCGCGATTTTCCCGGTGCGCACAATCTCTTCAATGCCCAGATGGTGCAGCAGGTCCAGGATGGCCTCGATCTTGGCCTCCTGCCCCGTGACTTCGATGGTGTAGTACCTGGGACTGACATCCACGACCTTGCCACGGAAGATATCCGCGATTCGCAGTATTTCGGCCCGGCTGCCGGCTTCGGCCCGGACCCGGATCAGGGCCATCTCCCGTTCCACGAACTCGGTTTCCGTCAGGTCGACGACCTTGATCACGTTGATCAGCTTCCTGAGCTGCTTGACGATCTGTTCGACGATGGCCGGCGACCCCGAAGTGACCAGAGTGATTCGGGAAACGCCCGGGTCCATGGTTTCCGCCACGCTCAGGCTTTCGATGTTGAAACCCCGTCCCGAAAAAAGGCCGGTTACCCGGACCAGAACACCGGGCTCGTTGTCCACGAGGACGGAAATCGTTCTTCTGTTTTCCATGTCTATACCAGCAGCATGTTGGAAATGGCGGCCCCGGCCGGAACCATGGGATAAACGCACTCTTCCTTTTCCACGCGAAAGTCCATCAGGACCGGCCGCTTGACCCGCAGGGCTTCCTTGATCACGGGGGCGACCTCCTGGGGCTTTTCCGCCCGCAGGCCGACCGCACCGTAGGCTTCGGCCAGAAGCACGAAGTCCGGGGTGGCGTTCATCGTCGTGGCGCAGTACCGCCGGTCGTAAAACAGTTGCTGCCACTGACGAACCATGCCTAGAAACCCATTGTTCAGGATGGCCACCTTGACCGGCAGGTTGAACTCGACGGCCGTGGCCAGCTCCTGGATGTTCATCTGAATGCTTCCGTCGCCGGCGATATCGATGACCGTTTTTTCCGGTCTGGCCACCTGCGCTCCCAGAGCCGCCGGCAGGCCGAACCCCATGCAGCCCAGACCGCCCGAGGAGATGAAGGTGCGGGGCTGGTCCAGATGGTAGTACTGTGCGGCCCACATCTGGTTCTGACCGACCTCGGTGGTGATGATGGCTTTGCCCTGGGTCAGCCGGTAGAGCTCCTCGACCACGAACTGGGGCTTGATGGCCGAGTCGGGCTCCTGGTTGTAGGCCAGGGGATAGGTCTGCCGCCACTGGGCAATCAGGTCCAGCCAGGCCTTGTGGGCCGGGGTGATCTTGCCCTTGGAACCGGTCCGCCCGTCCTTTTGGGCCAGTTCGAGCAGCTTGGTGATGGCGTTGCGGCAGTCGGCCACGATGGGTACGTGGACCATGACGTTCTTTTTGATCGAGGTCGGATCGATATCGATATGGACGATCTGGGCCTTGGGGCAGAACTCGTCGATCTTGCCCGTAACCCGGTCGTCGAACCGGGCGCCGATGGCCAGCAGGAGGTCGCAGTTCTGGACGGCCATGTTGGCCCGGTAGGTCCCGTGCATGCCCAGCATGCCCAGCCACAGATCATGGGTGCCGGGAAAGCCGCCCAGCCCCATCAGCGTCGCGGTCACCGGAATGCTGAAGGATTCGGCCAGGGCCTTGAGTTCGCTGTGGGCCCCGGAAATGATCACCCCGCCGCCGGCATAGATCACCGGCCGTTCCGCCTGTTTGATCAGTTCGTAGGCCTTGGCGATCTGCTTGGGATGGGCCTCGAAATTGGGCTTGTAGGCCCGCAGACTGATCTTGCCCCGCGGGTATTTGAACTCGGTCTCCGCCTGGATGATGTCCTTGGGCAAATCCAGCAGGACCGGGCCGGGACGGCCCGTGATGGCCAGGTAGAAGGCCTCCCGGATCGTGGCGGCCAGATGGTCGATATCCTTGACCAGGTAGTTGTGCTTGGTGCAAGGCCGGGTGATACCGACGATGTCCACCTCCTGAAAGGCGTCGTTGCCG
>JAHJTB010000228.1 GCA_018830135.1 Pseudomonadota bacterium
AAAGAAACCGGACGGCGGCCGCGGCTAAAGTCCTCGAAATGTGCCGGCGGTTCGAAGTCGAAGCCCTGGCCGTGGGCAACGGCACGGCCGGCCGGGAAACCGAAACATTCCTTCAGGGCCTGGACCTGCCCTCCGGCTTGCCGGTGGTCATGGTCAACGAAAGCGGGGCCTCGGTGTATTCGGCTTCGGAAACGGCACGGGCCGAATTTCCCGACCTGGACCTGACCTATCGGGGCGCGGTCTCGATCGGCCGCCGCCTGATGGACCCCCTGGCCGAGCTGGTCAAGATCGACCCCAAGTCCATCGGCGTGGGCCAGTACCAGCACGACGTGAGCCAACCCGACCTGAAACGCAATCTGGACGATGTGGTCATCAGCTGCGTGAACGCGGTCGGCGTCGAGGTCAACACGGCCAGCGAACAGCTCCTGACCTATGTCTCAGGCCTGGGGCCCCAACTGGCCCGCAACATCCTGGCCTACCGGGCCGAAAACGGCCCTTTCGGATCGAGGGACGAACTCAGGAAGGTCTCTCGCCTGGGCCCCAAGGCCTTCGAGCAGGCGGCCGGATTCCTGCGTATCCACGATGGGAAGAACCCGCTGGACGCCAGCGCGGTCCATCCCGAGTCCTACCCCATCGTCCGGTCCATGGCCCGCGACCTGGACTGCACGGTCGAGGACCTGGTTAAAAACGAGGAGTTGAGGCGGAACATCCAGTTGAACCGATACGTGGACGACAAGTTCGGCCTGCCGACCCTGACCGACATCATGTCCGAACTGGCCAAGCCCGGACGGGACCCCCGGGAGCAGTTCAGCCCCTGGAAGTTTGCCGAAGGGGTCGAGAAGATCACGGACCTTCAGGTCGGCATGAAGCTGCCCGGCGTGGTCACGAACGTCACGGCCTTCGGCGCCTTTGTCGATGTCGGGGTACACCAGGACGGCCTGGTTCACATCAGCCAGTTGGCCGACCGGTTCGTCAAGGACCCTCACGAGGTGGTCAAGGTCCATCAGCGGGTCACGGTGACCGTTCTGGACGTGGACCTGCCCCGAAACCGCATCGCCCTGTCGATGAAGGAGCACCCGGACCAGGAACGCCGGGAAGCCCGGCCGGCGGCGGACCGGCCGGCACCGGCCCGGCGTCCGGAAAAAGGCAGGCGCCGCGAACCGGCGCCCTTCAACAACCCCTTTGCCGAGGCGTTGAAAAAAAAGAAGGACCGCTGAAGCAAGGGTCCCGCGCCGTGGCCGGCGCGGGACCGGATCGTGTCCGAAACGTCAGCCGACTATGGTCTTGAGGCGATGGGCGATTGGCGAGGCCTCCTGGACCAGGCGCCGGATCAGTTCCTCGCAGGTGGGCACGTCACGAATGAGGCCCGAGGCCTGGCTGGCCGTAATCGTGTTCTCCTGAACGCGGCCATCGACAAAGGCGGCCACGGTCCGGTTGCTTTCCGGGCTGGGCTCGTCGCCCTTCCTTCCGGCCAGGGCGTCTTCCATGGAGATGGTCCCGCCTTTTTCCGCGAGCACCTCCCTCAGGAAGTCCGTGTAAATCAGCCGAACCGAGCCTCTCCGTTCCTCGACGAAACCCCGATTCCCGGCCTCCGGGTTGCGAACGGGCACCGGGCTGCCGTGGCGCACGGCAATGGTACTGACGTCCGTGGCCGCCAGCAGGGCCTGTTTGACGTTGTCGTGGGCCGGACATTCCCGTGTGGCCATGAAACGGGTGCCCATGTACACCCCTTCGGCGCCCAAAGCCAGGGCGGCCATCAGGCCTCTGGAATCGACGATCCCACCGCCGGCCACGACCGGAATACCGACCGCATCGACGGCCTGGGGCACCAGGGAAAGGGTGGTCAACTGATCGAATCCGGAATGACCGCCGCCCTCGGTGCCCGAGACGATGACCGCGTCAACCCCGGCCTCCTGGGACTTCATGGCGTGTCTGACCGTGGAACAGACCTGGACGACCCGGGTTCCGGCCTCCTTGAACCGTTGGGTGTATACCTGGGCGCTGCCCTGGGACACGATGGCCACGGGCACACCCTCATCGAGACCCACCTCCACGCAATAGTCGCTGTAATCCCGGTCCCAGCCCGGAACGCCGACCACGAAATTCACGGCAAAAGGACTGTCGGTCAGGGCCTTGCACTTCCGGATTTGTTCCCTCAGCCGCTCCCCGGTCTCCTTGGCGTCCGAGGTCACGGTCTTGAATCCGGAATTGGGGCCGATGGTCCCCAGGCCCCCGGCCTTTGAGACCGCGGCCGCCAGCACGGCGTCGGTTATCCAGGCCATCGAGGCCTGGATAACGGGATATCGGATGCCCAGCAGATCGGTCAATCGGGTTTTCATCGAGGCGTTCCTCCTTGATTTTCAGAACGAGGGCGGGTCAGGTTCCCATCTCCCATGAGGAGAGGTATTTCTGTTGCTCCTTGGTCAGGGTGTCGATCTTGACGCCCATGGCCTTGAGCTTGAGCCGGGCGATCTCGTCGTCGATCTCCCTGGGCACGCCGTGCACGCCCAGGGTCAGTTCGTCCCGGGACTTGACCACGTACTCCGCGGCCAGGGCCTGGTTGGCGAAACTCATGTCCATCACGCTGGACGGGTGGCCTTCGGCCGCGGCCAGGTTGATCAGCCGGCCGTCGCCCAGGATGTAAATCCGGCGCCCGCCCGCCAGGGTGAACTCCTCGACAAAGGGACGCATCATCCGGCGGCTCTTGGCCAGACGCGCCAGACCCGGCAGGTCCAGTTCCACGTTGAAATGGCCCGAGTTGGCCACGATGGCCCCGGACTTCATCTGCTTGAAGTGCTCGGCCCGGATCACGTTGATGTCACCGGTCAGGGTGCAGAAAAAGTCCCCCAACGGCGCCGCCTCCGCGATCGGCATGACCCGGTACCCGTCCATGACCGCTTCCAGAGCCTTGAGCGGGTCCACTTCCGTCACCACCACGCTCGCCCCCAGTCCATGGGCCCGCATGGCCACGCCCCGGCCGCACCAGCCGTAACCGCAGACCACGAACGTGCTCCCGGCCAAAAGACGGTTCGTCGCCCGAAGTATCCCGTCGATCGTGCTCTGGCCCGTCCCATACCGGTTGTCGAAAAAGTGCTTCGTGTTCGCGTCGTTGACCGCGATCACCGGATACTTCAGCGCCCCGTCCGCGGCCATGGCCTTCAGCCGGATCACCCCCGTCGTCGTCTCTTCCGTCCCCGCCATGACCCGATCGAGCAGCTCCGGCCGCTCCGAGTGCAGCGTCGAAACCAGGTCCGCCCCGTCGTCCATCGTCATCGCCGGCGCCGGGTCCAAAACCGACTGGATGTGCCGATAGTACGTCTCCGTGTCTTCGCCCTTGATCGCAAACGTGGGAACCTTGTCAAACTTGACCAGGGCCGCCGCCACGTCGTCCTGCGTGCTCAACGGATTCGACGCGCACACCCAGACCTCGGCCCCCCCCGCCTTCAGCGTCCGAACCAGACTCCCCGTCTCCGTGGTCACGTGAAGACACAGGGCCATCCGAACACCATCGAGCGGCTTCTCCCGGGCGAAACGCTTCTTGATCAGGTTCAACACCGGCATGCTCTGGTTGGCCCACTCGATCCGGAGCCGGCCTTCGCCGGCCAGATTCAGGTCCTTGACGTCGTAGTCCACGATCACTTGCTCCTCTTGGCCGGCTTCTTCTTCGGCTTCGACTCCGAAACCGCCACCGACCCCTTGCTGACCGCGTCGGCCAGGGCCGCCGCCAGGTCCGTATTCTCCCAGGTGAACTCCTTCTCCGTCCGCCCGTAATGACCGTAACAGGCCGTCTTGCGGTAGATCGGACGAAGCAGGTCCAGATGCGCGATCATCGCCGCCGGACGGAACGAAAACAGACGACCCACCGCATCGGCGATCAGCTCGTCGTCACACGTGCCCGTTCCAAACGTGTCCACCATCATCGAAACCGGATCGGCCACTCCGATCGCATAGGCCACCTGGACCTCCACCCGCCGGGCCAGCTTGGCCGCCACAATGTTCTTGGCCACATAACGCGCCATATACGACGCGCTCCGGTCCACCTTCGAGGGGTCCTTGCCCGAAAAACAGCCCCCGCCGTGGCTACCCTGACCGCCATACGTGTCCGCGATGATCTTCCGCCCCGTCACGCCGCAGTCCCCCATCGGACCGCCGATCACGAATCGTCCCGTGGCGTTGATATACACCTTGGTCCGGTTGTCCAGCATCTTGGCCGGAATGACCTTCTTGATCACCTCTTCCATGATCCCGTCCCGAAGCGTCTTCGATTTCACCGCGGGCTGGTGCTGCGCCGCGATCACCACCGTATCCACCCGCTTGGGACGACCATGCTCATACTCGACCGTCACCTGGGACTTGCCGTCCGGACGCAGAAAATCCAAAACCCCCTTCTTGCGCGCCACCGACAACTGACGCGTCAGACCATGCGCGTAATGGATCGTCATGGGCATCAAGACCCGCGTCTCGTCGCAGGCAAAACCGAACATCAGGCCCTGGTCCCCCGCACCCTGCTCCTTGCTCTCCGACGCGTTGACCCCCATGGCGATGTCCGGAGACTGCTTGTCGATCGACGTGACCACCGCGCAGGTCTCCCAGTCGAAACCCATCGACGAGTCATTATAACCAATGTCCTTGATCGTCTGGCGAACCACCGCCGGCATGTCCACCCAGCAGTCGGTCGTGATCTCGCCCGCGATCATGGCCAAACCCGTGGTCACCAGCGTCTCGCAGGCCACTCGACCCTT
>JAHJTB010000229.1 GCA_018830135.1 Pseudomonadota bacterium
AAGGCGAAATAGCGTTCCCAAGCCGGAGCTTGGGAACGAGCGAATCCGGGTCTACAGTGCGTTGATCATGGCCATGATCTGGGACTCCTCGAAGCCCCGGAGCCTGGCTGCGCCCGAACGGCAGGACGAACTGCACGACCCGCAGCCCTTGCACAGAACGGGGTTGATTTCCGCCTTGCCCTGGAGCGGACCTTCCTGGACCAGCGAGGGCGCGCTGTAGGGGCAGACCTCGACGCAGACGCCGCAGCCGGTGCACCGGGCCTGATCGACGTGGGCCACGGTCCCGCTGGTGTTGATGGTCTTCCTGGACAGCAGGGTCACGGCCCGCGAGGCCGCGGCCTGGGCCTGGGCGACGGACTCGTCGATGGGCTTGGGATAATGGGCCATGCCGCAGAGAAAGACGCCGTCGCTGGCAAACTCGGACGGTCCAAGCTTGACGTGGGCTTCGGCAAAGAAGCCGTCCTCGTTCATGGGCACTTTGAAGAACCGGGCCAGCGCCTCGTCCTTATGGGCAACGATGGACGAGGCCAGGACCAGCAGGTCGGCCTTGAGGGCCACGGGGACCCCCAGGACGTGGTCCGTGATGGTCACTTCCAGGCTTTCCGGACCGGCGTCGATCCGGGGCTTGCGCTCCAGGTCGTAGCGAATGAAGACAACCCCTTTCCGCCGGGCGGAAAGGTAGAGGGCCTCCCGCTCGCCATAGGTGCGCATGTCGCGGTAGAGGACGTAGACGTTCATGTCCGGGTTGAGTTCCTTGAGGTGCAGGGCGGCGGCCACGGAATGGGTGCAGCAGAGCCGGGAGCAGTAGGGCCGCTCCGGTTCCCTGGAGCCGACGCACTGGATGAAGACGGTGTTCCCGGCATCCTTCAGGGACGGGTCCCCGTCGTTGAGGCGGCGGTCCAGTTCCAGGCCGGTGATGACCCTCGGGTCCCGGCCGAAGAGATACTCTTCCGGTTGGTGCTCCCGGGCGCCGGTGGCGATGATGGTCACGCCGTGTTCGATGGTCGTCTTTTTCCCGTCCAGGGAAATGGTCGAGCGGAAGCTGCCCACGAAGCCGTCCACGGCCGTCAGTTCCGAGCCCAGGTGCCGGGTGATCAGCGGGTCCGACTCGACGGAATCCACCAGGGCCGCGAGTTCCTTCTGTACGCTGTTTCCCCGGGCCGTGGCGTGGAGAAAATTGGCGTTCCCTCCGAGCTTCCCGGTTCGTTCCAGGAGGTGCACTTCATAGCCCTGACCGGACAGGGCCTTGGCCGCGGCCATTCCGGAGATGCCGCCGCCGATCACCAGTCCGCGCTGGTCGATGTTGAGCTGTTCTTCCTTCAGAGGGGTCTGGAGGGCCACCCGGGCCACGGCCATCCGGATCAGGTCCCTGGCCTTGTCGGTGGCCTCCTCGGGCCAGTCCTTGTGGACCCAGGAGTCCTGGTTGCGGATGTTGACCATCTCGAATAGATATTTGTTCAGGCCGGCATTGAGCAGGGTCTCCTGGAACAGGGGTTCGTGGGTCCTGGGGGTGCAGGCGGCGACCACGATCC
This sequence comes from Pseudomonadota bacterium, assembly GCA_018830135.1. Lineage (GTDB taxonomy): Bacteria > Desulfobacterota > Desulfarculia > Adiutricales > JAGVGV01 > JAHJTB01. Next base: position 1,533 of record JAHJTB010000229.1, read on the forward strand.
GGTTCAGGCCTTTTTCCCGGATGATCCGGGACATGGCGTCCTGGGTGTCCTGGCTGCACGAATACAGGTTGTCGTCCGCGTACTCGACAAAGGGCAGGCCGGCCGCGTAGTCCCGGAGGCCGGGCACGTCGACCACGCCGCTGATGTTGATGCCGCAATGGCAGACGAAAACGCCGATGCGGGGGCGGTCGCCCACCACGCTGACCTCGGAATGGACCGGCTGGGCCTCGGTCATGGTGTCGCGGACGTCGGCCAGGTCGGCCCCGGCCCGGAGGGCCGCCGCGCCGGCCTCGATGACGGTCTGGGGGATGTCCTTGGGACCGGCGAAGGCCCCGCAGAAATAGACCCCCGGCCGGGTCGAGGCCGCCGGATCGAAGGTGGGCGCCAGACCGAAATGGCCCGGGGTCAGATTCACGCCCAGGTCCAGGGCCAGGTCGCGGGCCTCAGGCGTGGTCTCCATGCCCACGGACAGGACGACCAGGTCGAAGCTCTCCTCTTCGAGCCGGCCGTCTTCCGTGGCGTAGGAAACAAGCCGGCGGCCATCCGAGGAAGGGATGATGCTGTGTACCCGGCTGCGGACGAACCGGACCCCGTGCCGTTCCCGGGCCTCGTTGTAGCACTGCTCGAAGCCCTTGCCATGGGTCCGCATGTCCATGAAGAATATGGCGCAGTCCAGGTCGTAGGGCGCGTGTTCCTTGGCGATGATGGCCTGTTTGATGGCGTACATGCAGCAGACCGACGAGCAGTGGGGATTGCTGTCCGCATGCAGGTCCCGAGAGCCCACGCATTGCAGCCAGGCGATCTTTCGGGGCTCCTGGTGGTCCGACATGCGGAGCAGATGGCCCCGGGTGGGGCCCGAAGCGGAAAGGATGCGTTCGAACTCCAGGGAGGTCATGACGTCCGGGCTCTGGTCATACCCGAAATACTTGACCCCGGACGGATCATAGGCCCGGTATCCGGCCGCCAGGATGATCGAGCCGGCCTCGAGAGTGAAGTCCCGGTCCTGGTCGTCGAAACGGACCGCGCCGGCCGGGCAGAACTTTTCGCAGGCCCGGCATTTGCCCTTGAGGAAGAAGAGGCAGTTGTCCTTGTCGATGGCATATTTCAAGGGCACGGCCTGGGGATACTGGACGTAGGCCGCCTTGCGTTTGATCAGGCGGCCGTTGAAGACGTCGTCCACCCGTTTCGGGCATTTCTCGGCGCACTGGCCGCAGGCGATGCACTTGTCCACGTCGATGTACCGGGCCCGCTGGTGGACGTCGATCTCGAAGCGGCCCGGGTCGCCCCGGACCGCGCCGACCTCGGCCATGGTGATCAGCTCGATATTCCGGTGCCGGCCCACCTCGACCAGCTTGGGCGACATGATGCACATCGAACAATCGTTGGTGGGAAAGGTCTTGTCCAACTGGGCCATGACCCCGCCGATGGACGGATTCTTTTCGATCAGGTAAACCCGGTAGCCCGAGTCGGCCAGGTCCAGGGAGGCCTGAATGGCTCCGATGCCACCGCCGACGACCGCAACCGCGCCGATCCTTTGTCTGGCCATGTTCGTTCTCCGACCGCGAGGCGGTCGAGACCTAGAGGCCGAACTCGGCCAGGTCAGGGCCGAGATAGGTCCGTTCGTTTTCACCGAGGATGCCCAGGGACAGGCAGATGATGGTCCACAGGTGGACCACGTGCCAGCCGCCCTCGTAGAACTCGCTCAGCTCGTGAATCTGGGCGTGACAGTTGTGGCAGGGCACGGCCACGTAACCGGCGCCGGTAGCCTTGATCTGATCGGCCTTCTTACGACCGTAAGCCAGGCGTTCTTCCTTGTACGGCGCCTGGAGCGTTCCGCCGCCGCCGCCGCAGCAGAAGTTGTTGGTCCGGTTGGGATACAACTCGACAAAGTTTTCAGGTCCGACCACGCTCTTGACCACGAAGCGAAGGTCGTCGGCAAAGTAGTTCCCCAGTGACTTGCGAACCGGGTTGCAGGGGTCCTGGACGGTGAACTTGATTTTGAGGTCCTTGTTCCATTCCGAGTTGACCGGGAGCCTGCCTTCGCGAATCCACTGGGCATACAGGTTGACGATGCTGACCAGTTCGAACTTGTGGGGGATGTTGAAACGCTGGAGCCCGGCCCACAAGGCATAGAAGGAATGGCCGCATTCGGTGTTGACCAGATAGCGGCAGCCCAGCTTGTCCACATGCTCGGCCTGGGCCCGGATGATCTCCTCCCAGGCCTTGTCGTCGGCCAGGAACATGCAGTAGTTTTCACCGGCCCACATCTCCGAGTAATAGGTCCAGTCCGCGCCGACCGTATGCAGGATTTTCCACAGGGGCAGCAGCTCGTCCGGCTCGGTCACGGGCTCCCGGGAGTTCTGGTTCAAAGCGAACATGGCCCCTTCCTTGTCGATGGGCGCCGCCAGGTTCTCGAAGCCCGGCTGTTCCCGCACCTCTTCGCTCAGGTCCTCGACCACGAACTTGAAGTCGTCCAGGGAGACGCCCATGGCCCCGCCCCGGGAGCGGACATGGTGGTCGCAGGAGTTCAGGATGCCCTTGGGCCGCTCCTCCCTCGGCCACTGGGAACGCAGGTAATAGACGAGTTGGGGGATGTTGATGTTCATGGGGCAGGCGTCCTGGCAACGCTTGCACATCGTGCAGACCCAGACCCAGGGATGTTTGAGCAGTTCATCGTCCAGACCCAGGACGGCCATGCGGATGAGTTTGCGAGGGTCCAGGTCCATCAGGCCAGTGGCCGGACAGCCGCTGGCGCAGGTGCCGCAGGTCAGGCAGAGTCCCAGGTTGCCGTCCGGAACCAACTGTTCCACCACTTGGCGCAGTTCCCTCTTTTTATCTCCCAGTTTCAAGACATCGGTCATGTCATACCTCCCGGTGCAAGGCCATCAGGCCTGGATTCGGATGCGTTGTCGCGTTCCAATCGGCCCGGCGACCCGGAGACGGGTGGGCCCGAGCAGACTTTCGCCCGGATCAGGTATCAGACCGTACTAAGCATGGATCAAAAAAGGATTCCAGGAATCGAAGTCAGACTCGATCGTTCGGCTCCCGGGCGCACCGTCCTACCTGACACGGGTAGTGTGGCGTTGTGCCTCAGGTAAAGCCGAAATACCAGTTCATGCGGCTGGTTCGGCGGTGCCGGCCCGCGGGGCCGGACTTGGGGGTTATGCGGCTATTCAGGTTCATATCTCTATTCGCGGCCGATTCCGGCCGATTCCAGGGCGAGGCTAACATAGAAAACGCTAATAGGTCAAATAGTTTTTTCTTATGGACCGGGCCGAACTTTTCCCCCATCCGGCCGGATTGGGGAATAAGAAAACGGCCCGGTCCCGGACCGGTTCAGGCGCGACGAGCGGGCTTCAGCCTTTTTTCGAGGTGATGGTCCGGAACCCGGTGACGACCTGTTTGACGTTTTTCTTCTGGTTGCATTTGGGGCATTTGTATTTTTTCTTGTCGTGATCCGAGATCGACATGACCAGACTGAAGCCGTGCTTGCATTTTTCGCAGACAAATTCATAGGTGGGCATGGTGTACCTCCCGGGAAGGCGTTGGGTTGAATCTGATAAGCATTTAATATTATATTGCTTTAGGCCGTTTTGTCAATAAGGGGCGTCAGGAAGGGCCGTCCCGGATCGAGTCCGCCCGTTGTTTTCAGACCCGTACGCACCCGGGGCGCGGCTTTCGGCCGCGCCCCGGGGCTTGGATTCCTGAGCGTCTCGGCGGCTCGATGTGCGTCAGTCGGCTTTGACTTCGATCCGCTTCGGATCGGTCGCCTCCAGCCGGGGCAGGGTGATCGTCAGAATTCCATGGTCCATTTTGGCCTCGATCCGTCCGCCGTCCACGGTTTCGGGCAGGGTCAGGGTCCGGACCAGGGTCCCGCTGACGCGTTCACGCAGGTGATAGTTTTCCGTTTTTTCTTCTTTTTGCTCGTTGTGTTCGGCCTTGAGATGCAGTCGTCCGTCCTTGACCTCGATATGGACCTCCTCCTTGGAGAATCCGGGCAGCTCGGCGGTCACGGTGTACCCGCCCTCGCCTTCCGCGATGTCCATCCGGGCGGCCAGCGGTCGTTCTTCCTTTTCCAGGCCCCCTAGAATCGAGGGGCCGAACAGATGCGAAAAGAAACGTCTTCGGGGCGCGAAAGCCCTGATCGGTTCGTATGGCATGAGGTTCAACATAATCCCACCTCCTTGGGTTCGAACTATTTACAATCATAAGATAAGTCCGGTGCGGACCCTGTCAAGGCCGGTCCCGCGATTCGGTGGACCGCGGGAGCGGTCAAAGGCATGCCAACCGCCGCTGTACGGAACGAGTGCCGGGGGGGGGAAGATTGACAGTCCCGGGGGTTTGGTCTATCCTGAAGTCATGAATGACAAGGGGTCCAAAGCCGAGATGGAAAACGAGGCGGGGTCCGGTTCCGAGGATTCGAAAACGGCCGGCTATCTTCCCGAAGTCTCAACGGGTTCGGGGCAGGCGCCCGTCGAGTACGATCCGCTGAAGCGATATTTGTGGGAGATCGGCCAGCACGCCTTGTTGACCAGGGAGGAGGAATACGACCTGGCGGTTCGACTCAGGGAGTCGGACGACCAGGACGCGGCCCTGCGGCTCATCACCTCCAACCTGCGGCTGGTGGTCAAGATCGCCATGCAGTTTCAGCACTTCTGGATGAGAAATCTCCAGGACCTGATCCAGGAGGGCAACGTCGGCCTGATGCAGGCCTTGCGGAAGTTCGATCCCTACCGGGGGGTCAAGTTTTCCTATTACGCCTCGTTCTGGATCAAGGCGTACATTCTCAAGTTTATCATGGACAACTGGCACCTGGTCCGCGTGGGCACGACCCAGGCCCAGCGCAAGTTGTTTTACAATCTGAAGAAGGAAAAGGCGCGACTTCTGAACCTGGGCATCGATACCGGCCCCAAGCTGCTGGCCGACCAGCTGCAGGTGACCGAAAAGGACGTCATAGAAATGGACCAGCGCCTGAGCTCCTGGGAGGTCTCCCTGGACGCGCCTTTGAGGGATGATACGGAGGACTCGCACATCAGTTTTCTGTCCGGTAATGAGCAGCCGGTCGATGACCGTCTGGCGGACACGGAGATTCGGGACCTGCTGCACGAGAAGCTGAGTGACTTCCGGAGAACGCTCAATGACCGGGAACTGAAGATACTGGACCGCCGTATTCTGGCCGAGGCCCCGGAAACCTTGCAGGACATGGGCGCCGAATTCGGGATCAGCCGGGAACGGGTCCGCCAGATCGAGGAACGGATCAAGGCGAAAATCCGGGACTACCTGCTGGCCGAACTGCCGGACCTGTCCGACGGGGACTACCTCTCCACACTGGATTTTCAGGACTGACCATGCGTTACCAGGGTACGGTTTACCGCCCGCCCAGCGAGGCCGGCAGTCTTCTGATTCAGGCCACCTTGGGCTGTCCTCACAACCAGTGCCGGTTCTGCTCCATGTACAAAGGCGTGCCCTTCAGAATCCGGCTTCTCAAAGACATCCTCGAGGACCTGGACCTGGCCCTGGACCGTTACGGACCCCGGGTCCGCACGTTGTTCCTGCCCGACGGCAATACCATCGTCATGAAAACCTCGAGCCTGGTTCCCATTCTGGAACACGCCCGCCGCAACTTCCCCGGGCTGGAACGGGTCACCGTGTACGGGTCGGCCCGTTTCATCAATCGGAAGGATGCGGCCGAACTGAAGGACCTGGCCGAGGCCGGTCTGGGCCGGGTGCATATGGGCCTTGAATCGGGAGACGACCCCACTCTGGCCTTGATGAAAAAAGGCGCCACGGCCGCGGAAAGTATCGCCGCCGGCCAAAAAATCAGGGCGGCCGGTCTGGAGCTGTCGGCATATTACCTGGTCGGTCTCGGCGGCCGGACCCGATTCCGGGAACACGCCCGGGCCAGCGCCCGGGCCTTGAACGAGATGGCGCCCGAGTTCATCCGTTTGAGGACCTACTACCCCACCGAGGGGGCGCCCCTTTTCGAGGACATGTCCGCGGGCCGCTTTGAAATCCCGGGGCCTTACGAGGCCCTGGAAGAACTGCGGCTGCTCGTTTCTGGGCTGCGGGCCGAGACCATGGTCCTCAGCGATCACATTTCGAATTACTTGAACATATCGGGCCGGATACCACGGGACCGGGAGGACATGCTGGCTGAAATCGACGCGGCCATGAACATGGAAGCCGAACGGTTTGAACGCACCCTCTACCATTTATAGCCCTCGCCGCGGTCGGAGGTCGGCGGTCCGAGGCCTTTTCGGCCGGCGCCAGCGGGGAGAGAAAGGGTCGATCCCTTGTCTTGTCTGAAGCAAATATCGGGTTTTGTGCTGGGACTCATGTTTCTGACCCTGACCGCCTGCGCCACCATGCCGGCGGGCCCGGCCCAGGCGCCGCCTCAGGCCGGGAAGCGGGCCAGCCTGGAAGCCATGGCCAGCGCCTACGACCACTACATGCGCTCGCAACTCTACCTGTCCGAACAGCAGGACGATCTGGCCATCGAGCATCTGAAGGCGGCCATCGAAGCCGACCCGGGCTCCGCCTTTCTGGAGATCGAACTGTCCCGATTCCATCTGTTGCACAACCAGTTCGAAGACGCCCTGGCCCATGCCCGCGAGGCGGTGGCCAAAGACCCGGAGAGCACCGAGGCCAGGAGCATCGTCGCCAGCCTGCTGCGGGCCACGAAGCGTTACAAGGAGGCGGTCGTCGAGTACGAGGCCCTGCTGAAACAGAAGCCGGACAGTGAAGACGCCCTCCTGATTCTGGGGACCATGTACGCCGACCTCAAACAGTTGGACAAGTCCCGGGAGCATTTCGAACGCCTGATCAAGCTCCAGCCCGATTCATTCCTGGGCTACTACTATCTGGGACGGCTGGCCCTGGACCAGGGGGCGGACCAGGAAGCGGAAAAACATTTTAAAAAGGCCGTCGAGATCAAGCCCGATTTTTCGGTGGCTCTCAGCGAACTCGCGGCCTTGTACGAACGGGAGAAGCGCTACGATCAGGCCCTGGAGACCTACCGCCAGTTGTACGAGGTCGGACGAGGCAGCGGCACGGCGCTGGCCCGGATGGGGCGGTTGTATCTCATGACCAAGCAGGATGCCAAGGCCGATCAGGTGTTCAAGGAGATGGTGGACAGTGCCGTCGAGCCGGACCGGGCCTGGCTTCAGATCGGTCTGATCTATTTCGATCAGGAACGATACGACCAGGCCGTGGAGGCCTTCCGCAACGTCTTGCAGGAAGTTCCGGATGACGATCGGGCCCGCTACTATCTGGCGGCGGCTTATGAAGGCAAGGATGATCTGGAAACGGCCGTCAAGGAATTCACCCGGATCAAGCCGGGTTCCGAAGTGTACGCCGATTCGCGCATCCACCTGGCCTACCTGCTGGCCGAACTCAAACGGCACGACGAGGCCGTGGTCCTGCTCAAGAAGGCTATTGAAACCGAACCGGAGAAGGGCCGCCTGTTTCTCAGTCTGGGCTCCCTGTACGAGATGGACCAGAAGTACGAGCCGGCCCGGGACGCCCTGCTCAAGGGCATCGAACTGGACCCGAACAACCCGGACCTTCACTTTCGCCTCGGTGTGGTCCTGGACAAGATGGGCGACAAACAGGGCACCATCCGCGAAATGAACCGGGTCATCGAACTGGACCCCAATGACGCGGACGCCAACAACTATCTGGCCTACACCTGGGCCGAACTGGGCCAGCGGCTGGACAAGGCCCTGGAACTGGCCCAGCGGGCCAACCGTCTCAAGCCGGACAACGGGTACATCACCGATACCGTGGCCTGGGTCCATTTCAAAAAAGGCGACTTTGCCCAGGCGGTCAAATTTCTGGAACGGGCCGTGGAACTGGTCCGGGACGATCCCATCATCACCGAGCATCTCGGGGACGCCTACGCCCGGGTCGGCCTGCATCGCAAGGCCCTCGACGCCTATCTGAAGTCCCTGAAGATCGGTCCGGAAGACAAGGCACGTCTTGAAAAGAAGATTGAAGCGCTCAAGAAGCTTCTCGATTGACCTGGCCGCGGCCGTCCTGGCCTTTTCGATCCTGGCCGGGGCCTGCGCCTCCCTGCCGCCCGGTTCGGGGGCGCCCCTGCCCGGGGCCGCCGCGCTGGTCGAGCACCTGCGCGAGGAGCAGGGCCGTTTTACGGGGTTCGCCGGCCAGGGACGCATCGATCTGAAAGACGATCGTTCCCAGTATCACTTCAAGGCCATGGTCGCGGCCGTCCGCCCGGATCGCCTGCGGATTCAGGCCATCGACGTGATGGGCCGGCCGGTGCTGACCCTGACCGTCCATGGCGACACGCTCCAGTTTCTCGATTATCGAGAGGAAAAAATGTACCAGGGAAAGGCCACGAGGCGGAACCTGAACCGGTTTCTGCCCCTGGGCCTCGATACGGCGGACGTCATCACCCTGCTTTCCGGCGGCCAGCCGCTTCGTTCGCACGACCGGGCCATCGTGGAGCGGGATAGCGGCCCCGGGCCGGCCTACTGGATTCTGAACCTGGTCCAGGGCGAAGGCC
>JAHJTB010000230.1 GCA_018830135.1 Pseudomonadota bacterium
CGGGTTCCAGCCCGACCACGCCGATGATTTCACCCCGGTATCGGATGCCCAGGAGCATCCCGTCCGGGGCCTGTTCGGCCATGGCGATGAAACCCCGGGCGTCGTCCAGGGTGTAGGGATTCGGAAAGCGGTCTCTCAGTCGCCGGGCGATACGGGGATTGTCGGCGTGGCCGGCCAGGGCCGGGGCGTCCGCTTCCTTCAGGCGATCCAGAAACAGGTTTTCATGTACCGCAATCATGGGCTATTGTCCGTTCACGATAGGGGTCATTATCGGATTGTAGACAAAGATCAGGCGCGGGCCAAGGAAATAGCGGTTATGGCCGGAGTGGGCCTGGATGAATACATTTGCGTTGTTTGGGTTAAGTTGATATACTGGTTCAAGGTGAAGAATTAAAATGCCAATGGATATTCAGCGGTTATAAAGCTATCCGGTCCGAATGCCGACAACCGTCGGCCATGGTCCGCCCGACGGACCGTCGCGGCCGGGATCCAACCGAGGTGACCGATGGCCCTGCTTGAGGCGGAATGGTTCTCTTTTTCCTCGAGCGTCCTGGCGGAAGATTTCTTCCAGGTGGTTCGCTTTTCAGGAATCGAAGGCCTGTCCCGCTGTTATGAGTTCAAAGTCCTCCTGATCTCGGATCAGGGGCCCGCTGACATCGACCGCCTGATGACCGCTCCGGCCACCTTCACGATTCACCGCGAGGACGGCGACGTGCCTTTTCACGGCATCCTGTCCCGCTTCGACGAACTGCACGCCTATCAGGACCATATCGTGTACGAGGCCGTTCTGGTCCCTCGGCTCTGGTGGCTCAACCTGACCTGCCACAACCAGGTTTTTCTGAACCAAAGCGTCAAGGAGATCATCGAACTGGCCCTCCAGGACGGGGGACTGACCAGCGCGGACTTCGAGTTCCGGCTTTCCAGGGACTATCAGCCCCGGGAGTACGTCTGCCAGTACAACGAAAGCCATTTCAACTTTGTTTCCCGCTGGATGGAGCGGGAGGGCATCTATTATTTCCTCGAACAAGGCGGGTCGTCGGAAAAGCTGATCATGACCGACACGGTCAAGTCCCATTCGGGCATGCCTCAGGGCCGGCGTTTCGTTTACGCCCAACCCTCCGGCCTGGATACGCTGCACCGGGAGGAGATCGTTTCTTTTTTCACCTGCCGGCAGAGCCAGACCCCGGCCTCGTTGCGCCTGAAGGACTTCAACTACCGCACGCCGTCCGTGGACCTGGATAGTACGGCGCCGGTTTCGGATCGGGGGTCCGGGGAGATTTTCATCTACGGCGAGCATTACCGCACGCCGGAGGAGGGTCGGGACCTGGCCCGGATTCGGGCCGAGGAGTACCTGTGCCGCCAGCGGGTCTATCGGGGCCGGAGCGGCGTGCCCTTCATGCGGCCGGGTTACACCTTCGACCTGGAGGACCATTACCGGAGCGATTTCAACCAGGGCTATCTGACCATCGAGGTCGAGCACGAGGGCAACCAGGCCTATTTTCTGACCGCCGGGCTGCGCCGGGTGTTGTCGGATGAAGAGTCCCGGCCGCGTTACGAGAACCGGTTCGAGGTCATCGAGGACCGGGTCCAGTTCCGTCCGGAACGCAAGGCCGAGCGGCCTGCGGTCCGGGGCACCATCAGCGCCCATATCGACGCCGGCGGCTCGGGCCAGTACCCGGAGATCGACGACCAGGGCCGGTACAAGATTCGGCTGCCCTTCGACCTGGCCGGCCGGTCCGGGGGCAAGGCCTCCTGCCCCGTTCGCATGATGCAGCCTTACGGCGGACCGGGCTACGGTTTCCACTTTCCCCAGCACAAGGGCTGCGAGGTCCTGCTCACCTTTGTCGAAGGCAACCCGGACCGGCCGATCATCGCCGCGACCGTGCCCAATCCGGAACACGCCAGTCCGGTCACCGCGGCCAATGCCACCAAGAACGTGATCCATTCCTCGGCCGACAACCGCATGGAAATGGAGGACAAGGAGGGCGGGCAGCGGGTGCTGCTGGCCACGCCCCAGTCCAACACCTTCATCCGCATGGGCTCCCACAACGACCCCGGCGGCGAAAGCGAAGACGACGGGTTTGTCTGGTCCTCGGACAAGAACATGTGGCTCAAGAGCCACGGCTTCAACATCAAGGTCGGCGGCAACATGTTCGAACTGATCGTGGGCGGCCAGGAAGGCATCGTCCTGGGCGGCATGGGCTACTCGGTCGTCGGCCTGGAAACCGCGGTCCTGGTGGGCGGAAGCTATGCCTTCAACTGGCCCCAGACCAAGCTGGCTGTGACCGTTGAACGGGGCAACGTGATCGAGGAACAAACGCGCATCCTCGAGCAGCGGATCAAAGCGGCGGCGAGCGAGGTTACGGCGGCCGACAGCAAGATGACGGCGGCCGACAGCAGCGTCCGGGCCGTCGGGCAGAATACACGCGTGGCGGACGAAGCGATCACCGCGGCCAACACGGCCACGAACGGAGAAGCTCAGGCGCTCCGGGCGGCCGACACCGAAATCGCGGCCGGCAACGAAGAAATTCTAGCTCTGGGAAACCAGATCACCGCAGCCGACGAGGTGATCGAAGCGGCCAACACCAAGATAGAGCAATGCGGCGTGGCCATCGAACAAATTGAAGAACAGATTGAA
>JAHJTB010000231.1 GCA_018830135.1 Pseudomonadota bacterium
GGCAGAGGTTGCCCGAAAGCCCCTTACGAATGTCGTCCTCGGACGGCTCCGGGTTCCGGTCCAACAAGTACTTGGCCGACAGGATCATGCCCGGAGTACAATATCCGCACTGGACCGCCCCGTACTCGACAAAGGCCTCCTGAATGGGATGCAGCTCGTCGCCGCCCGGGGCCAGGCCTTCGATGGTCGTGATCTCCCGGCCCTGAACCTCCACGGCCAGGGTCAGGCACGAACTCACCGAGCGACCGTCGATCAAGACGGTGCAGGCCCCGCAGTCGCCTGTCTGACAGCCGATCTTGGTCCCGATCAGGTCGAGGTCCTCCCGGAGCACCTCGACCAGCGTCCGCCAGGGAGCCACGGCCAGTTCATACGTATCGCCATTGACCTTGAGCGTAATGGTCACCTTGGACATGTGCACCTCGATGGGGTGAGGATGAATGTTTTCGTTTCAAGCCATGGGTCCAGTGTATCACGGCCCGGACCGGGAGGCAACACCTAAAAGCCTGTAATTACAGACGTTCACCATGTTGAACACCCGGGAATCGGCCAGGCGGCCCCCCAAGGTCGGAGTCTGTCGTCGAGATGAAGGGGAAGGAAAAAACAGGTCGTCGAGTGGAATCGGGTCGGCTTTCAAGCCGGACCGGGAGCGGTCATTCCAGGATGGACATACACTCGAATATCCGCTTGCTTTTGGCGTTGACCAGCTTGATGGCCTCCTCGATGAAATCGCCCGTGGCCGGAGCGCCCTGGGCCTTGGACTGGGCCTTGAGTTGATTGGCCAGGTACAGGACCTGGGTCGCAAAAATATATTCCAGAAGCTTGGTCTGGTAATCATCCATGGTTCGAACCTCCTTGAGAGCCATTCACCCTTAAGCCTTTTCAGTCGGGCCGTCAATGGAAAAGATTTCAATTTATTTTTAATTATAATACAGTAAGTTATATAATGAGAAGCCAACCGGCCCGGATTCGGACCGCGCCGCCCGGCCGGTTTCACGTCCGGGTCCGGCCGGCCTCGACCGGCGTTTTGGGTTAGCCGAATCCGCTGGCATCGGTTATATTGGATCAGGACGGACCGGGGTAAAATCGTGCCGGTCCGCCGAAAGATCGCGAGCGGTGTCATGGTAAGGTTTTTTCTAATCATACTTGTCTGTTTCCTGAGCGTGCAGGTCCTGGTTTTCATGAACTGGTGGCGCCGCCTGGTCGGGCGGCCCCGCTGGCGGGCCGGCCTGATCGCGCTTTTCGTTGCGGCCAACCTGCCCTGGTTGTATCTGCCCCGGACCTGGGGCATACCCGATCTGCCGCCGGACTGGGTCATCGCCCTGATCGTCCGGCCGTTCATGACCTGGCAGGTGGGCCTGCTGCTCTGGCTGGTCCTGGTCGCGGCCTTGAGCCTTTTGGCCCTGATATTCTTCCGTATTCCGGCCAGGCTGGCCGTCTGGTTCCACAGGGGAGGCGTCGGGACCGTGGGAGCGCCCCCGGCCGACCCGGGCCGTCGGGATTTCCTGGTTCGTTCGGCCCGCGCGGCGGCCTGGGGCGGAGCCCTGGCTTTGGGTGGCTGGGGCCTGGTCCGGTCTAGCTTCGGGCCCTGTCTGGTTCGTCACGACCTCGAACTCCCCGGCCTGCCCGCCGCTCTGGACGGCCTTCGGATCGCCCATCTGACCGACATTCACATCGGCCGCTCGATTACCGAGGCCGAACTGGACCGGGCCCTGGACCTGGCCGGCCAACTCAAGCCGGACCTGGTCGTCATCACCGGCGACATCGTGGACGAGAACCCGGCTTTCACCCGGATTCTGACCGGCCGCCTGGACCTGCTGGGCCGCCCGCCTTTGGGGGTTTTCGGCATCATCGGCAACCACGACGTCTATACCGGGGCCGACGCGGTCACGGCCGGCCTCGAAGCCGGGCGCATGGTCATGCTGCGGAACCGCCATCACTCGCTCGAACACCTCGGTCTGCCCCTTTCCCTGGTCGGGCTGGACGATCCCGGCCGGCAGTGGACCGGGTCCGGGGGGCTGCTGCCCTTGAACACGGCCGTCAAAGGCATGCCGGAGCACCACTTTCCCATCCTGCTGGTCCATCGCCCCACCGCCTTCGACCAGGCCCGGGCCAACGGCATTCCCCTGACCCTTTGCGGCCACACCCACGGCGGACAGTTCGGCCTGCCCGGCGGTCCCAACCTGGCCGATCTGGCCTACGAATACACCCACGGCGTCTACCGCCGGCCCGGCGGCCTGGTCCACGTCTCGGCCGGTCTGGGCGCGGTGGGACTGCCGATCCGCATCGGCGTGGACCCGGAAGTGGCCCTGCTCGTCCTCAAAGCCAAACCGGCCCGGACCGAAACATGACGGATATCCGGCCTTGAACGTCTCCCGGGAATCATGATCGGCTTCCTCGTCGTCTATTTTCTCATTTACACCGGCATCCATACCGCGGTCTGGTTCGACTTGCGGGTAATCCTGCCCGACAGCCCGACCTTCCGGATTTTCACCCTGGCCTTCTTCCTGATCATGATCGCAGCGCCCGTCGCCTCCTGGTTTCTGGAAGACCTGGGCTACCACCGCCTGAGCCGGGCCTCGGCCTGGGCCGGCTTTCTATGGATGGGCCTGGTCCTGATGCTTTCCCTGACCTTGCTGGCCGCCTGGCTGGTCCATATCGGCTTCCGCCTGATCAGCCTGGCCCCCGGCTGGACCTTCATCCCCGATCCCCGGTTCATGGCCCTGGCCGCCGCGGTCCTGGCCGGTCTGCTGACCGTATACGGAATGATCGAGGCCCAAAGCATCCGAATCGAACGGGTCCGCCTGGAAACGACCAAGCTCCCGCCCGGCCTCGACCACCTCAAAATCGCCCAGATTTCCGACCTGCACGTCGGCCCCATGACCCGAGTCAGCCGCATCGAGCGCATCGCGGACCTGATCGAGCGGGAAAAACCCGACCTCCTGGTTTCCACCGGCGACCTGGTCGACGGTCACGCCCTGCCCTATGAGGACCTGAAGCGGCTGTTCGGCCGAATCAAGCCGCGCCTGGGCAAGTTCGCCGTGCCCGGCAACCACGAGGTCTACGTCGGGCTGGACTGGTCCCGCCGCTGCCTCGAACACTGCGGCTTCAAACTCCTGCGCAACGAGGCCCTGACCCTGGCCGGAACGATCAACCTGGCCGGCGTGGATGACCCGGCGGCCCGGTCCGTTGTGAATGAAACCCGTATGCTGGAATCAGCCGGCAACCATTTCTACACCATCCTGCTCAAACACCAGCCCCGCGTACGCCAGGACTCCCCCGGCCGCTTCGACCTCCAGCTTTCCGGCCACACCCACCGGGGTCAGATATTTCCCTTCAACTTCGTCACCGGCGCAATCTACCCGATGCAGGACGGGCTCTACCGCCTGGCCAATGGCTCGGCCCTGTACACCAGCCGCGGCACCGGAAGCTGGGGCCCGCCTCTGCGCATACTCGCGCCGCCTGAAATTACGATAATCGAGATAGTGTCCATAGCCGGAAAGTAGCAGGCCGGGTTGGCGAAGCGAAAGCCCACATTTTTCCTTACGGGTTTAACCCGGATTTTCTGTTCAACCCGTCTCCCAGAGACGCTTCCGGTCCTCTTTGTTCCGGGGCGCCTTGCCGTTACTCGAGGCCGACCCGGCGCTTCGGACTGTTGTATCCATTCAATGAATCGGGGCATATCATTTTTCAGCCGCCCGCGGGGCCTTTGACCGAAGGACGACTCCGGCGCCGAGTCCCTTACCATATATGGAAAAGGCGGCCGCCTGAGTCCTGAGGCCAGAGGCCGCGACAGGACTGAATCGTTACGGACTGTCCCGGATAATCCATGAATATATGGATCGGTTGTGATACCATAGGACTCTCTATTTAGAACGCGCTGTATCCGGCCCGATCAAGACCGTTAAAACCATGGGCTTGCCCCAGGGAGGCCCATCGCCTTGGCCGGGGCCATGGCCAAGGCGAAACCGACCGGCACGCGGGGGGCGTCATCAAGGGCCTGCGGCCTGGCGAGACCGCATCCATCCCCTTCTTCCTTGCCCGGCCGCTGATCCGCCGGGGGCGAATATGCCGGGTATCCTGCACAATCCGGACCCGCCGAATATCGATGAGGTTTTTCATGACGGATCGGAAGGAGACGGTCGGAGTTCAGGTCTATGTGGTGGCCTTGGTAGCGGCCATTGGCGGACTGTTGTTCGGGTTCGACACCGGGGTCATATCCGGAGCCCTGCTGTTCATCCGCCAGGATTTCGGCCTCGGCTCCCTGGCCCAGGAACTGGTCGTCAGTTCGGTCCTGGTCGGGGCCATCCTGGGCTCGGCTTTCAGCGGCAGACTGACCGATCGCTTCGGCCGGCGCCGGGTCATCATGGGGGCGGCGGCCGTCTTTTTTCTGGGCACCCTGACCGCCAGCCTGGCGCCCGGGGTCGGGCTGCTCGTGGTCGGGCGGGGCACCCTCGGGCTGGCCATCGGCGCGGCCTCCTTCGCCGTCCCCTTGTACATTTCGGAAATATCCCCGGCCCGACTGCGCGGAGCCCTGGTCTCCCTGAACCAGCTCATGATCACCATCGGCATCCTGGTCTCCTACCTGGTCGATCACCTGTTCAGTGAATGGCCGGACGGCTGGCCCTGGATGTTTCGCCATGGGCGTCCTGCCGGCCGTATGCCTGGGTCTGGGCATGCTGTTTCTGCCCGCCAGTCCGAGATGGTTGATGTCCAGGCAGCGGGAAGGCGAGGCTCGAACCGTCCTGGCCCGGATGCAGGGGCCGTCCCGGCTCGAGGCGAGCCTGGCCGAAATCCGGATGGCCCTGGCCGGCGACCCCGGCTCGGGTTCGTGGGCCCACCTCAAGCAGGCCTGGCTGCGGCCGGCCCTGTTTATCGGCGTGGGCATCATGTTCGTGCATCAGATGACCGGTATCAATACCGTGATCTATTACGCGCCCACGATATTCGAAATGGCCGGTTTCAGGTCCGCTTCGGCGGCCATTGCGGCCACGGCGGGCGTGGGGGCCCTGAATGTGGCCATGACCGTGGTCTCCCTCCTGGTCATAGACCGGATCGGGCGCCGGCCGCTGCTCCTCGTGGGCCTGACCGGGATGGTCCTGAGCACCGGTTTTTTGGGTCTGTCCTTCTCCCACGGTTCGCTTCTGGGTCCGGGTCTGAAATGGTACGCCGTTACCGGCATCCTGGTCTACATCGCCTCCTTCGCTATCAGCCTGGGACCCATCGCCTGGCTGCTCATCGCTGAAATCTACCCGCTCAAGGTCCGAGGACTGGCCATGAGCCTGGCCACTTTGTCCAACTGGGCCTTTAATTTTATCGTAGCCCTGAGCTTTCTGAGCCTGGTCGACCTGATCGGACGAGGGGGCGCCTTCTGGCTTTTCTCCCTGATCGGTCTGGCCTCCCTGTTCTTCTGCTACTTTTTCGTGCCGGAAACCAAAGGCTGCTCCCTCGAAGACATCGAGGCCGACATGCATGCCCGAAAGCCGCCCCGATTGTGGGGATCGGGAAAGTGACCCGGGCGGATCGGCGTCGAAACTCAGGCAGTCGCGCCATGGCCCCCGTTGATTGCAGATCGTCCTGAAATAGACTTGACACCGGGTCGTCAAAGGCCATATCAATGGATATTCGTAAGTTTCGCTGATCGATCGGAATTTTTTCAGCCCTCGCTTCCGGCGGCGACCAGAGGACGTCCGAAGCGGCTTGAAACCGATCAGGCGACTTCGGACCCGGGACTGTTTTCGGATCAGCGAGCTGAAACAAGAAGGATTCCAGTGTGGCCTCCGTGAAACCGGAACTAGAGATCGTCGTTCTGTACTGCCAGCGCACCTTGCCCGAAAAGGCGGACCTGGATTCGCTTCTGAAAAGGCCCTCCCCTTTTCGCCTGCGCCTCGTGGCTTTGCCGTGCAGCAGCAAGGTCCAGACCCCGCATCTGCTCAAAATCCTGGAACAAGGCGCCCAAGGCGTCCTGGTCGTGGCCTGTCCGGAAACGGCCTGCCGTTTCCTGGTGGGCAGCGGACGGGTCCGGAACCGCATCGACTATGTCAGGGGGCTGCTGGATCAGGCCGGCGTGGGCGCCTGGCGCATCGGGCTGCTCCAGGGGAGCGATATCGAAGCCGAGGACCTGTGGGCGGCCGCGATGGAGGTTGGGGCCGATCCGGCGGTCTGACGGCGGACGCGTTCCGGTTCGCGGTTTACTGTAACGAAAGGAAGCGGATGCCCGAAACCTATCACGTTGGCGTCAGGCCGGCCCCGCCCCGATTCGAGTCCGTGTCGGAGTTCTGCGGTCTCGAAACCAACGACTGCCTGGGCTGCAAGAGCTGCGTCAAGAATCTGGCCTGCGTGTACGACGTTTACAGCAAGCGCCGTTTCGACCCCGCACAACTCGTGGACACGGCCGATAATCTGTGCATGGGCTGTATGCGTTGCGTCCAGGAGTGCAAGAACAACATCCTCAGCCGGGTCCGAAACCCGCGTTACTCGGCCCTCGGCGACGCCTACTGGACGCCCGGACTGATCTCCGGCATCTGGCGCCAGGCATCCGACGGCGCGATTCCGGTTTCCGGAGCCGGGTATCGGGGTCGTTTCACCGGACCGGGATTTGACCGCATGTGGACGGACATGTCCGAGATCGTCCGGCCGACCCGGGACGGCATTCACGGCCGGGAATACATCAGTACGCTGATCGAACTGGGCGGCAAGCTGCCTCGCCTCGAGTTCGACGAGTCAGGCGAACTGGTCGAGTCCCCGCCGCCGTTCCTGGAACTGTCCGTTCCGGTCATCCTGGACATACCCCCTTTCGGCGTCCTGACGCCCAACGTCAGGCGGGCCGTGCTTGGCGCGGCCGACCGGCTGAAGACCGCGGCCGTGGTCCGGGCTTCGGAACTGGACGCCGAGTGGATGGAAACGCCCCGCCTCTGCCTGGTCCGGTTCGATCCGGCCGCCGATGCCATGGAATCCCTGGCCGGCGCATCGGCGGTGGAACTGGCCGACTCGGACGGCGTCATGGACGAGATCGCCCGGATCAAAAAGGTCCGTCCGGACATCGTCTCGGCCGTGCGCCTGCCTTTGGACGAACGGGCGGCCGACCGGGCCGCGGACCTGGCCCGGGCCGGGGCGGAAGTCATCTATCTGTGCGCCGATGAACGGGGCCAGGGCCTGGGAGGACGGGCGGACCGGTTCATCATCGACCTGGTCCGCGAGGTCCACCTGCGTCTGGTCGAGGAGCGCATCCGGGAGCGGGTGACCCTGCTGGCCCGGGGCGGCATCGCTCTGGCCGAGCATCTGGCCAAGATCATCATCTGCGGAGCGGACGGGGCCGGTATCGACCTGGCCCTGCTGGCCGCCCTGGAATGCCGGCTCTGCCGGAAATGCGCCTCGGGCCTGGACTGCCCGGTGGAACTCGAGCGAGCGGACGAGGCTTGGGCCGCGCAACGCATCATCAACCTGATCGGCTCCTGGCACGCCCAGATCATCGAGGTCATGGGCGCCATGGGCCTGCGCGAAATCCGCCGCCTGCGAGGCGAAGTCGGTCGGGCCATGTTTTTCGAGGACCTGGAGGCGGAGACTTTTGCCCCGATCTTCGGCGGCCGGAAGGCCGCCGGCCCCGGGTCGGGCAACCCGGGCTGGGACGCCGCCCACAGGCGGCCTTCGGACCCGCCGTCCGAGCCGCGCCAGGCCCCGGCCGCCGGGGTCGAGGTTCGCGAATGCACCTCCCGGTTCAGAAACCGGCTGGGCCGATACCTGGTGATCCGGACGGGGCTCTGCACCAACTGCGGCCTCTGCGCCCGCGTCTGCGCCTTCGGCGTCCACCAGACCGCCGGCAGCCGAATGCGGCGGCCTCGGTCCCATCTATGCCGGGGCTCCGAGGTCTGCCGCGGCAGGGAGGCCTTTTGCGCCGATCTCTGCCCGGAACAGGCCCTGCGAGTCGGCCCGGACCCGCAGTGGGACGCCTTCGGGGACCCCCGCTGGACCGCCGACCTCCTGACCAGCACCTGGCTCCAGGCCGAGACCGGACAGCCGCCGTACGATTCCGGCCTGGAATACCGCATCGGCGCCTCGGGCGGCGGCCTGGACCGGATCGACTTCCGTTTTCCGGAAGGCCCCGGCAAGGGATTTTCCCCGCAAGACGTGGACCTGACCATCCCGCTTAACCGGACCGGCGACGGCCGGCCGGAAATCGAAATCGGGTTCCCGATTTACGGCGGGGGCATGAGCTTCGGGTCGATCAGCCTGACGACCATGATCGCCCGGGCCCGGGCCTACCAGGCCCTCGGCTCTTTCGTCTGCACCGGGGAAGGCGGATACCCGGACGCGCTCAAGCCGTACGACGAACACGTCATCACCCAGGTGGCCACCGGCCTGTTCGGGGTCACGGAAGACACCATCCAGCGGGTGCGGATCGTGGAATTCAAGTACGCCCAGGGCGCCAAACCGGGCCTGGGGGGACACCTGCTGGGTGACAAGGTCACCCCGGCCGTGGCCCGGATGCGCGAGGCCATCGTGGGAAGCGCCCTGTTCTCGCCCTTCCCGTTCCACTCGGTCTATTCGGTCGAAGACCATAAAAAGCACGTGGACTGGATCAAAATGGTCAATCCCCGGGCCCTGGTCTCGGTCAAGGTCTCGACACCCACGGACGTGGACATGGTCGCCGTGGGCAGTTATTACGCCGGGGCCCATATCATTCACGTGGACGGCAGCTACGGCGGCACCGGCGCGGCCCCGGACATCGCCAAGAAGAACATTGCCATGCCCGTGGAATACGCCATTGCCAAGGTCCATCAGTTTCTGAAGGCCGAGGGGGTAAGGGACAAGATGGTCCTGATCGCCTCGGGCGGACTGCGCACGGCCTGGGACGTGGCCAAGGCCATCGCCCTGGGCGCGGACGGCGTGGTCATCGGGACCTCGGAAATGGTGGCCCTGGAATGCATCCGTTGCGGGCTCTGCGAACGGGGTCGGGGCTGTCCCCGGGGCATCGCCACCACCGACCCCGTTCTTTCCAACCAGTATGATATCGACTGGGCCGCCCAGCGCCTGATCAATCTTTTCAACGCTTGGTACATCCAGCTCCAGGACCTGCTCTGGCGCCTGGGCCTGCGCGGAATTCGCCAACTGGTGGGTCGGACGGACCTGCTGGTTCACCTCGACCATGGACCGACGACCGACTGATCCGCCCGGCTGGAACCGGCCGGAGGCGGAATGAGAAGCGGAATTATGAGCCCGGACCGAAACCAATATATAGATCGACTTCTCGAATCGCGGGCCTGGGTCCGGAACGGGCCGGACCGGGCTCCCCGGGCCAAGGCCGAGGAGGAGGGCGGCTGCGGGGTGGTCGGATTCGCCTGTTCCGAGCCGGTGGGCGGCCGCCACATCTTCGAACCGAGCATCCAGATGCATAACCGGGGCAACGGCAAGGGCGGAGGCGTGGCCGCCGCCTGTCTCCAGCCCGACCAGATCGGGGTGGACGAGGCCCTGTTGCGGGACGACTACATCCTTCAGATCGCGGTCCTGAACCCGGACAGCCTCGGAGAGATCGAAGCGCGCTGCATCACGCCCTTCCTTCGCGTCGATCACCGGGAAGCGCTCCGCCCGGCCGCGGACTACCGGGAACTGGGTCTGGAAGTCAGGCCGCCCGACGTGGTTCGTTACCTGGTCCGGGTCCAGGAAAAGGTCCTGGCCGAATTTTCCGACCGATACGGGCTGTCCGGTCTGTCCTCCCGCGAGGTCGAGGACGAGTTCATCTTTCAGAACAGCGTTCGGTTGAACCGCGACTTCTACACCTCGCTGGGCGACCAGCAGGCCTTCGTCCTTTCCCACGCCCGCAACCTGGTGATCTTCAAGATCGTGGGGTACGCCGAACAGGTCGTCCAGTATTACGGTCTGAACGACCTGCGGGCCCGGCTCTGGATCGCCCACCAGCGCTACCCGACCAAGGGCCGGGTCTGGCATCCGGCCGGCGCCCATCCGTTTAGCGGAATGAACGAGGCCCTGGTCCACAACGGCGACTTCGCCAACTATTACAGCGTGACCGAGTATCTGCGGCAGCACGACATCGTGCCCCAGTTTCTGACCGACACCGAGGTGTCGGTCCTGCTCTTCGACCTCTGGCGGCGGGTCTACCGCTATCCCCTCGAGTACGTCATCGAGGCCCTGGCCCCGACCACGGAACGGGACTTCGACCAGCTTCCGGCGTCCAGGCAACATATCTATCGGGCCATTCAGACCCACCACATGTCCGGCTCGCCGGACGGCCCCTGGTTTTTCATCCTGGCCTGCAGCGACCCGGACCAAAGCCGGTACCAGCTCATCGGAATCACGGACACGGCCATGCTCAGGCCCCAGGTCTTTGCCCTTCAGGATGGGGACGTTTCCATCGGGCTGGTGGCTTCCGAGAAGCAGGCCATCGACGCCACGCTGCGCTCCCTGTCCCGCGAAGACGACCGCTTCCGCCGGGTGGCCGACCGGTATTGGAATGCCCGGGGAGGCAGCCACACCGACGGCGGCGCCTTTTCCTTCACCGTCGTCCGGGAAAATGACGGCCGGTTCGTCTTGACCTGCGAGGACAAGTTCGGCGCGCCGGTCAAGGCCCCGGCCGGGGAATACCGCCTGGACCCCGAAGAAGCGGCCGGGCCGCCCGAACAAGGGGAGGCCCTGGTCGAGCATGTTTCCCGGGACCTGGCCGCCGGCCGGATCGAGGACGGATTCCGTCGCCTGGCCGAGGCCATGGGATCGTGGACCCTGGCCCAGTTCGGCCGGATGGCCGAATCCGTGGTCTCGGCCGCCAGGGAAGGCGGCTCGGGGATCGAGGCCGCGCTTTCGCTTCTGACCCTGATGAACGACCGCCGCTACGACACGGGCCGCTGCCGCCGCGGCGCGGTGCTTCAGATCGTTCGCGGATTGATCGTCCGGGTTCTGGACGGCGTGCCGCCCATCTCGAACACCAGGCCGGGACGATTCAAGCGAATCGGCCGGGACTCCCGGGCCGAACTGCGCGGCCCCGGCGAAGGCGAACTGACCCTGGTCATTCATGGCCGGGGCTTCCCGCCCGAAGGGGAGGACTGCGATTCCCGCCTGCTGGTCCGCGCGTATCAACTGGGCTGGAAGCGCTTCATCGTCTACGGCCTCAACGGCCAGCGCTTTCACGGCTGCGGCCTGGGCTCCAAATCCAAGGGCGTGCGCATCGACGTGTACGGGAGTTCGGGCGACTACCTGGCTTCGGGTATCGACGGCCTGGAGATTCACGTCCACGACAACGGCCAGGACCAGTTGGCCCAGATCATGAAATCCGGTCGTCTGGTGGTTCACGGCGACGTGGGCCAGACGTTCATGTACGGGGCCAAGGGCGGTGAGGTGTATGTCCTGGGCAATGCGGCCGGCCGGCCTTTGATCAACGCGGTGGGACGGCCCCGCGTGGTCATCAACGGGACCTGCCTGGACTATCTGGCCGAATCCTTCATGGCCGGCGATCCCCTCCGGGGCGGCGGCTTCGTGGTCCTGAACGGGATCGAGTTCGACGACGCCGGCCGGGTCCGGGAGCAGCAGACCCCGTATCCCGGGGGCAACCTGTTCTCCCTGGCTTCAGGCGGGGCCATATACGTCCGCGACCCGGGACGCAAGCTGACGCCCGATCAGTTGAACGGCGGTCGTTTCGAGGATTTGCGGGATGATGACTGGCGGCTGATCCGTCCTTACCTGGAAAACAATGAGCGCCTTTTCGGCATTTCCGTGGCGGACGACCTGTTGACCGTGAACGGGGTTCGCCGAAATCCGGTCGAGGTCTACCGCAAGGTGGGCGTGGTGCCGCTTTCCGTCCTGGCCAGACAGGCCGTCCCGGAATAACGGTCCGCCGGCCGGCGGACCGGAATACGCCACGGCGTCAAGGGCCGGCCTTTATGCGCCGACTCGACCCGGGGCCCCGGCGGGCAACTTCGGCTCAGCTCCCGTGGGGGGTTACGTTGCGATAGGGAATGGCCCGGACAAACCAGCCGCCGTCTTCACGGGACAGGGCGTCCATGGTGGCCACCCAGTCGATGTTGCCCATGTGGCCGACGACCAGTTCCCCGCTCGGTTCGACCATGCGGAAAACATCGTACTTCCGCAGCCGGGCGGCCTTGACGTCCATCCATCCGGCCCCACTCCGCTTTTTGATGTGCCTTGAATCCAGTCTCATATAACCTCCGAATCATGCCCGGATCAATTCGTTTGGTCATAAGGCCCGGTCGTTCGGCGAATCTTCAAGACCGGCGGTCTAGCTCGAATTTCAGCTTGAATGTAATTTTGTGCCTGGATGATATTTTAACTTAACAAAGGTAATTGTTCAAGTTTAAATCACCCGATTTTTTTAGTCGGGCGAATAGGCCATCTAAAGGCTGGTCCATCCGTGTCGGGCGGCGGCGGGTCCCGCCCGCACGGCCCGGAATAACACACGGGGCGATTCAGCAATTCGGGGCGGCCCTCAACGGCCCCGGGCATCATAAGCTTGGGGGCTCGGCGGCGGGGTCGTCCTTCGGCCGGAGGCCGCGCGGGCGGCAATAACCCAATAGGCCCCGGTTATTGTTTTGTCAGGGAAATGGAAAGACATTGAGGTTGCATATCCCCGCGGCAGGCCGGGAGGAATCCGCTCGCCCCGCATGTTCAGGCGATCAGGAGGGCCTTTTCGGCCAGGGCGGCCAGCATCTGGTCCAGAATCCGGCGCCAGTCCTCCTCGGACGGCTCTGGTGTTTTAACGTCCGGGTCCTGGGCGTCGGCCGCGAGGGTCAGGTATCCGGCCCGTTGCTGGGCCCGGAGATGCTCGATCAGGCCGTTACGATCGAGGGTCCCGTCCAGGAGCGAAGCCAGGTGGACCAGGACCGGCGTGAGGTACGCGGCTTCATGGACCTCGTTGGCCAGCCAGGGCTGTCCTTTGCGGGCCTGGTACAGGGCCATGGGTCCGATCCGGGGCCTTTCGCCGGCCCGGGTGACGAAGCCGGCCTGCCAGGACCGGAGCTGGATCATGTTGAGCCGATAGAGGCGGATCAGGTCCCGGGCCAGGCGTTCCCGGGCCGAGGGATCATCATGGCCTGAGGGCTCGGCGGAAAGGGCGGCGGCATGGAGGTCCTCGAAAGGGACCGCCCGGGGACGGGCTTCCAGAAGCGTCCTCAGGGCCGCCTTGGCCAGGGGTCCCACCGGGGCCAGGTCGATGAATTCCGGGGTCACGTTCCGGGTGCAGACGGCCATGAGCCGGACGACCCGGTCAGGCGGCGGGTCGCGGTCCAGGGCCAGTCCGGCCCGGCAGAGCAGGGTCTGGCGAAAGCGCCGGTTGCGCAGAAAGTCCATGTACTGTTCCAGCGCGACCACGTCCCCGCCGATCCCGTCCAGAACCTCGCCGACCGGGTCGGGAAAGCCGTGGGTCAGCATGTTGGCGTAGACCGCCTCCCCCAGGTACTGGAGGCCGTGGGCGGCGGCCCGGGCGGCGAACTGGTGGAAATAGACCGGCGAATTCCGGTCTTCCAGATATTCGTGATAGATGTAGGCGTGGCTGCCCATGTTGGCGCTCAGGTTTTTGACCCGCTCGAGTTCCTTTTGCATCCAGCGCGCGTACTCGTCGTCCTCGGTCTGGATGAACCGGGCCACGAAATCCGTCACGGCCAGGGCCTGCTGGACGCACTCGACCGGGTCGGTCAGGCCGCTGGTGTGATATTGCATCAGGTTCCGGACCATTTCCGGTCCGTACCATCCGGGATAGGTATTGTAGCTGACAAAGGCCAGGCCCCGGTCGGCCAGGTTTTCGGCGCAGACGGCCAGAATCCGTTCCTGGACCTCGGCCGGCACCCAGGAGTAAACGCCGTGGCAGATGATGTAATCAAAGACGCCCCAGTTCGGGTCCACGTCCATGATGCCGGCGTGTTCGAGCCTGACGTTGGCGCAGCCAAACTCCCGGAGCATGTTTTGCCCCATCTCGATCTGCCGGCGGGACAGGTCCAGGCCGACGAACTCGCTGCCGGGCAGGTGGAGAGCCATGGGGATCAGGTGCCCGCCGTCGGCGCAGCCCATTTCCAGGACCCGGCAGCCGGCCACCGGGGCCGGGTCCAGGCCGAACAGGCCGCCCAACGTGGCCATGCGCTCGGGATGGCCGGTGGGGATGGGATGGCCGGTGTAGGGCACCTGGTCGTAACTGGCCAGACTGTTCATGCGGTCACCAATCGAGCCGGCAGAGGCCGGGACGGTCTTCAATCACCCTGTTTTTCCCGGATCAGCCGGGCGGCCTTTTCGATGTAGAAGTTGGCCATGTCGGCAAACTCCCGGGGCGTGACATCCAGGAGCGGCCGATCCAGAACGGCGCGGGTCGCTTCCGAAACCTGGCCGTCACGGACCATTTCGGCCCCGGCCTGGCGACAGGCCTCGAAAAACCATTCGAACTGGGGCAGGAGCGGCTTGTTGGCCAGCAGTTCGCCCATGCCTTTGCAGATATCCGCCGACAGGGTGACGTAAGCCCCTCCGCCGATGGCCCGGGCGAAACGCCGGTACATGTCCAGCATGGGCTGGAAATGTTCCGGCTCGGGGAAACCGGCGTTGGAAATGACGACCCATTTCCATTGGATGTCCGTCCATCGGGGCGGATGCACGACGATGCCGTCGACAAAATCGAGCTTCAGGTCGCCCAGGACCATGAGACGGTCCAGAAAAGCCTTGAACTGGGCCGGCACGGAAAAAACGTACAAGGGCGCGGCAAAGACCAGAATCTCGGCCGCCTTCATTTTTTCCAGGACCCCGGGCATGTCGTCCTGGAAGATGCAGCGGCCCGGCGTCTTCATGTGGCAGTTGAAACAGCCCTGACAGGGGTTGACGTCGAGGTCCTTGACGTAGAGCAGTTCGGTCGAGGCCCCGGCCCCGGCCGCGCCCTCCAGAAAAGGCAGCAGGATTTTGTCGGTATTGCTTCTTTTGCCGCGGGGACTTCCATTGATGGCCAGGATGTTCATGCGTTCATCACCTCCGCTGAATCAAGGATGCGCCGGCCGGGGCAACACCGTCCGCCGGTTCGGGTCCGGGCGCTCCGTTTTCCGAAATCACGTCCGCAAACCGGGAATTGAAGGGACCATAGCAGACCCCGATCCGACCCGTCAAGACGGGATGGGCCCCGGCCGCGGCCCGGCGTGTCATTCCGGCCCGTCCGGGACCGGCGGATCGCCGGTCGCGATGAGTCTTCGGTAGTAGGCCAGAAGCAGGCAGGTCATGGGCAGGGCGATCAACAGCCCGAACATGCCCAGAATTTTGCCCCAGACCGACAGGGAGAGCAGGATCATGGCCGGGCTGAGTCCGGTGACTTCGCCCATGATTTTCGGGACCAGCAGGCCGTCCTGGATGAGTTGGACGACCATGAAGACCAGGGCGGTCAGTCCCAGGATCAGCCAGATGTTGCTTCCGGTCTCGAGGGCGTGGAAAAGGGCCAGGAGAAAGGCGGGCGGCAGAGCCAGCAACTGAAGGTAGGGCACCATGTTCAACAGGCCGACCAGCAGGCCCAACAGGATGCCCAGAGGCAGCCCGATCAGGGAAAAGCCCAGGGCGAACAACAGGCCGACCATGGCGGCCACCACGGCCTGGGCCCGGAAATAGCGATTCATGGCCAGGTCGAATTCCCGGACGAAATCGACGATGGCCTGCCTCGGCCCCGGCGGCACCAGGTCCTGCCAGCCCTCGCGCACCTTCTGGTAGTCCATGAGCAGAAAGACCAGGTAAAGGCCGATCACGGCCAGCCCGATCAGCCCGATGATGACGTTGGTCGTCCCGGCGATCAGGCTCCAGACCCCGGGCAGGACCTTGCGGCCCAGGGTCTCGGCCAGTTTCCAGAAACTGTCCGCGCTGAAAAGCTCGCGGACTTCGGGCCGGGCCATGAAATCCTTGATGACCTGCCACAGGTCGGGCGGAAGCTGGCGGGCCGCCTGGGCGGCCAGGTCGGAGTTGCCGAGAAGGTCGGACAGAATCCGCCCCATGTGCCTGATTTCCGAAGTGATCATGGGCACAATCACCCAGACCGCCAGGAGCAGGCCCAGACCGACGATGACCAGGCTGATGAAAACGGCCCAGCCGCGCCGGTGCACCCGCTTCTGAATCTTGAGCACCAGCGGATTGATCAGGTAGGCCAGCAGCAGAGCCGCGGCAAAGGGGATGAGGACGTCGCTGAGGTACCGGAGCAGCCAGACCAGGCCCAGGATCAGGCCGGCGGAAATCGCCAGCCGCATGACCCGGTCGAATGTCAATGGTCGCCTGGCGTTCAACAAGTCGGCCAGGCTGTTGTCGTCTTGTCCCTTGGGCAACCGCCACCTCCTTCCGGCTCTTGGTCGGTGGAAAATCCCGGCATAATGACCTTATAAAAGCGTTGTTGAATGTCACCCCGGAAATGTCGAAAGTCCATCCCTGCCGGGACCTTCCGGGCTTGTATCCCATATCCCGGGATGAAAACAGGCGGCCAATGGGAGTCATTCCGGTGAAATGCCATTATCTTGCTGCCGCCGGCCCATCCGTTCGATCCGGGCCGCGGTCAGTCCAGGCCGACCAGACCCAAACGGCGTTCCCGTTGGGCCAGCAGTTCGTAAATGGAAAAGGGAAGGCCGTGAGCGGGGTAGAGGGTCCTGATGCCGGCCTCGCCCAGTTCCCGCCAGGTTTCGAACAATCGGCCGGTATTGTCGGCAAAGGGCGGCATGATCGGGCCCAGGCCGAACGGCAGGTAGTTGACGGCCACGTCGCCGATGAAGGCCTGGCCGGAATTCAGAATCAGGGAAATGGAACCGGCCGTGTGTCCCCGGGTCAGGACCAGTCGGCCGTCCAGGCCGAAATCGGCCAGGGGATAATGTCCGTCGACCAGGATGTCGGCCCGGACCGGAGGAAAGTCCAGCCAGCCCCGGGACGCGACCCGGGTCCCCACGGCCGACACGAAGCGGCCGTACGGATTGGTCCCGGCGGGAACGGCGGCCATTCGGCCCGAGGCCAGAGCCGGGGCCTCGCTTCGGTGAACGGCCGCGGGGCAGCGGCACAGGTTCCGGATCGCGGACAGTGATCCGACGTGATCGTAATGAACATGGGTGGCCACGATCAGCCGGACCCGATCAAAGGCCAGGCCCAGCCGGCCCATGGCCCAGGCAAAGGCCTTTTCCCGGCGCAGACTTCCCGCGTCCACGGCCACAAAGCCGCCCTCGGCCTCGATGAGGTAGGTATTGGTAAATCCCAGCCTGATGGTATGGATGGCGGGCATGGGGCTTCCTCCCCCGGCGCTGTTGTGTTTCCCGATTTTTTCAGGTTACCACACTTTGAAAGGAATTTGAAACCAGTGTAAAGTCCGCAACGGAAGGTTCTTTCGGCTTGACCTTCCCGCTCCGATCGCATACTTTTTCCCTTATGAACACTCCTCGGGAACTGATCCTGACACATGTTCGTGCCGATTTTGACGGGTTCGCCTCGATGCTCCTGGCCAACCGGCTTTACCCCGAGGCCGTGCCCGTTTTGCCCAGCACGACCATCTATCGGCTGCGGGAAGTGCTGTCCCTGTACCGCAACGTGGCCGACTTCCAGAGTATCCGCGCCCTGCGGAAATGGAAAGGCCCGGCCCCCGGCTGCATCACCGTCGTGGACACCAAAAAGCGGGGCCAGTTGGTCGAGTTCGACGCCTGGCTCCAACAGGCCGAATCGATCCGCATATACGACCATCATCCGCCGACCACCGACGACCTGGCCCTGGGACACGTGGAACAGTATCCCTACGGCGCCAATTCCACGGGACTCTATTTCCAGGCGACCCGCAACGGCCTCGAGCTTTCCCAGCAGGAGGCGACCATCGTTCTGCTGGGCATTTACGCCGACACGGGCAACCTGACCTATCCCGGGACGACCGCGGACGACGCGCTGGCCGCCAGCGAACTCCTGCGGCTGGGAGCGGACCTCCAGGTCGTCAATCATTATCTCCGCCCCTACCTCGACCCGGCCCAACGCCTGATCCTGAGAGACATGCTTATCACCTTCCGGGAATTCGACATGGAAGGCTACAAGGTCGTCCTGGTCAAGCAACTCCTGGAAAAGCCCCTGCAAGGCATCTCGGACCTGCTCGCCCAGATCAGCGACATGGCCGGCGCGGACGCCATCCTCGGCGTATTCGCCACCCGGGCCAAACCCGGGGTCCAGATCATCATCCAGTCCCTGGTCCCGGAAATCAACGCCGGGGAACTGACCGGCCATTTCGACGGAGGGGGGCACGCCGGCGCGGCGGCCGCCTTTCTGCCCCAGGCCAACATCGACGGCGTGGCCGAAACCCTGCTGACCCTGCTCACCGAGGTCCCGCTGCCCATGATCAAGGTCAAGGACGTCATGGCCACCGAACTGCTGACCGTCCAGCCGAACCGGCCCTTGAGCGAAATCGAAATGCTGTTGTCCGACGGCGGCGTTCACGGAGCGCCCGTCGTGGATGAGGAAGGCAGACTGGTCGGCGTCATCTCCTTGCGGGACGTGGAAAAGGCCCGCCTCAGCAATCTGCTGCACGCCCCGGTCTCGGCCTTCATGTCCGCGAACCGGCTCCTGACCATCGGGCCCGACACGCCCCTGATCACGGCCCGCAAGATCATATCTTCAAACGATATCGGCCGGTTGCCCGTTGTCGACGACTGCAGGCTCATTGGAATCATCTCCCGGTCCGATATCCTCAACTTCATGAACCACCGCTCCGATCCGCCCGGAAACCTGGTCTGATCCGAGCGCCCCGGACCGATCCCGATCGTTATCATACTGAATTAACAGGAAAAAGCCCCTGACGTTTCTGGGTTGACATCCCGGGGCCACAATGGTAGGTTTGCATCCAACGGCGGCATAGCCAAGTGGCTAAGGCAGCGGTCTGCAAAACCGTTATTCACCGGTTCGAATCCGGTTGCCGCCTCCAAGTAAAATCAAGGGGTTAGCCAACATGGTTAGCCCCTTCTTCTTTGGTTGGTTGCGTATAGGTTGCGGATGGTTGCGGGTTGTCCAGCTCGTCGATGTCGGTCCGGCTCTCTTTCGGAAGCCACTTGTAGTAGGTCCGGTAGGTGATATCCGGGGTGCTGTGGCCCATCTCCTTGCTGACCTCGGCCAGTGAATCCCCCTTGCTCAGTCTCAAGGTTGCGTAGGTGTGGCGCATGTCATGGGGGGTTCGCCGGCGCAGCTTGGACTTTTCCATGGCCCGGTTCCATACCCTGGGAATGAAATTGTAGTAGTTCAGGTATCCGCCCTGCTCGTTGCAAAAGACCCAGGCCGGGACCTCGGTCCAGCCCCGTTTCAGCTTTTCCTCTTTCCTGCCTGTCAGGAGGGCCTCCAGTTCCTCGGCAAGCTGACTGGTCATTCTCACCTGACGGACTCCGGATCGGCTCTTGGGCGTCGTCACCTTCCCCCTTGATACGTTCCGGCTCACATAAATCAGGCGGTGCCTGAAGTCGATGTCCTGCCATTGCAGGCCGATCAACTCACCGATTCGCAGGCCGGTTCTGAAGCCGGCCAGGACAAGGGGGTAATACTTCGGGAAGTGTTCTTGAAAGCAGTCCTCGAGTACCTGACGGTCTTCCCAGGTAAGAGGGTCCGGCTCCCGTTTGGGGACTTCCAGTTCCGGCTTCGGAACATGAATCCCCCGAGCGGGGTTGCCCTCGATGTATCCGTCCGGCCGGTGGGCATATCGGAGAATGGAACTCAGGCAGTTTTTTATATTTTTGATGGACTGACTTCGGAGGCCCTGTTTAAACTTCTTGACGATCAGGTCCCCGACAAGGCGGGAAGTGATCTGGTTGAGGGGAAGGCTTCCGAGTTCGGGGAGAATGTGCCCGTTCAGCAGTTTCTCATAGCTATCACAGGTGGACCGCTTCAGGGCCAGCCGGGCGTATTTATCAAGCCAACCGGGATTAAGGGTCCCATCGCCTTCCTTCCAGCCGTTGACGTACTGCTTGAGGGTAGGGATTCGGGACCCGTTTTCGGCATCCAGGTCCAGGTCTCCCAGGACAAGCCGGGCCTCGGTCTTCCGGGCCATGTCACGGGCCAGCTTTTCATCCGTCCCGACCTTCTTGGCCCTCCGCCTCCCGTGGTGATTGATAAATATCCACCAGACGCCAGAGCCGGGCGGCTTCTCCCTTACCTTGACTCCCATACGTTACACCACCTTTGTGCAGGGTTGATTGTTATAGCCATAGCTACACCTTCAATAGCAAAGTCCCGAGAGGTGCTTCGGCCCAATACAAGCCGTCCGGGGCCTCGCGGACACCCGGCCTCTCGGGAGTTCTGTTTTCGGAGCAAAAATAAACCGGGCCTCATATCGGCGGGCCTTCCGGTATTGGTTTAAGCACCTGAAAAATTATCAGGCCGCCTCGGTTGGGTCAAGCAGAAAGCTGCGCGCTTGTGTTTCATGACATTCAAGGCCTGTTCCGTCTCAGGCTAGGAGGGAAACCATAGGCCAGGGCGTCAACTCGTCTCCTGGGGCCTGTTTTGTGCGCCTGGCCCCGGTTTCAGGGCCGTAGCTTTGCCGGGTCTGGATATGATAATTTATAGGATCAGATTTCATATCATATCGCGGACGGCTTTCAACCCTGTTCACCTTCACAGACTCACCTTCGCTTAATAGGGGCCACGTCCAGGATCGGGTTCAAACGCTCCAAAAGAAACTTGTCCAGTTCCTCGTTGGAGGCCGCCTGGAAGTTCTCGATGTGGATGTTGAACTGCGCCCGCGTCCGGTGGCCCGAGTCCTCGGGTTGGACGCCCGCCCGTTCCAAAATCGCCTCCAGACATTTGAACGCCACGCCAGGTTTATCCGTCGACCGGGATAGCTCGATCAGCCGCCTGGCCGCCTCCGGGGCCTCTTCGGCCAGGATCGAAGCCGCCCGCTTGACGCAATCGCCCGCCTCGGTTTGCAGAATCTCATAGGCCGCCTTGAACTCGGGCTTGCGCATCAGGGCGTAAAGTGCCTGCCTGGATATTCCAAACTGCTTCGCTATCTCCGTCTTGCCGTGGCCCGTGGATAGCATCCGGGCCGCTTCCTGGATTCGGGCATCCGTGGACGTTGTCACTTCGGTCATTGGTCGCTCCCTGTCAAAGATTGTCGGGGAAGGCAATTTGGCCTGACCCGGGGCCGTGCATGGAAATCTTGCTACGGTGAAAATTCATTTCTCATTTTACCCACCTCACACCCGCCTTCGGGGCTCGGTCCGAAGGCACTCCTGAAGGTTCAAAATATGGCAAAAGTTTCCCCCGAGTTTCCTCCTGACCCTAAAGGGTCAGGAAACTGGAAACTCTCATGCTGGGAAACCAAAAAGTTTCCTAATGATAAATCGTTATTAGTTATTAAAAACAAGTTGTTAGCCATAGCCAGTTTCCTAAAGTTTCCTCGAAGGTTTCCTGGAAACTCCAGGGGTGAAAGTTTCCTCCCGAGTTTCCTAATTTCAGGCCTCATTTTCACCCTCCCGGACGGCCGTGAAACCGGCCTGAGTGAGCTTGTTCTGAGGGGTCAGGTGCCCCTCCTGGATGGCCGCCTTCCTGATTTTGGATACGTATCCCTTGCTGAGGGTCAGGGTATCGCAGATGGTCTTCTGGTCGGCCCCCTCGTCGAGCATCCGAAGGACTTCCAGTTTCGTTTCCCGCTTGACGGACCCCCACGTCCAGACGGCCCGGCCGGATTCGTCCTCGCGTAGATGAAACTGGTTGTCACCGATTGCGGCTAGGTCCTTGGTCCCGACCCTGGCCTTGCTGAAGTTGACCACGAACCGGGCTCCGTCCTCGGGCACGTAGTCAAACGGTGACTTCAGGATGATGGACGTGTCGATGTTGTCTTCTCGGGCACTGGTTCCCCGCTGTGCTCCGGCCTTGTTGGTATGGTGGAGCATGACCGTTGCAATCCCCGCGAAGCGAAGCTCCAGTAACCAGGCATTAACCGGGTCCCAGTCTTTTTTCGAGTTCTCATCCAAGCCGGACGCCAGCGAAGCCAGGTTGTCCACGGCCCATAGTTTGACCCCACGGGACAGCAGGACCCGCCGGATGGACTGCCGCCAGGTATCGGAAAGCAGGTTGGCCCGAGACAGGCCCAAATGGTTGGCGTATGCGTCGGAATAGACCCATAGCGGGGCCTTGCGGTTCGGGTCGGGGTTCAGGCTTCGCAGCCGGTCGGCCACGTCCTGGGCGGGCATTTCGCCTTCCAAGTAGAGGCAGGGGACAGGGGCCTCCGTTCGCCAGGGGCCGAAGGACTCCCCTCTCGAAACCGCGTCCAGGAGGGACAACGCGAACCATGTCTTGCCAGTCCCGCGCCAGCCGTTGATTAGGCTGATGGATTGTTCCTTCAGCCAGGGGGCCAGGAGGTTCCGCCGACGGGGCATGTCCACGGAGATGAACCGGTCGGCCTCAAGGATTGCGTCTTCCAACGATGCAATTTTGGGCGGTTCGTAGGGGCCTGCGTTTTCTATCATGACGGCCAGCCGTTCAGCCGCCGCTTCCTTGTCCCCGTTAAAACCGGTCAGCCAGTCGGATATATCGCCCTTGGACGGGAGGCCCGGCAGTTCAAGCCATTTGATAGACGCGGCCACGCCCTTCAGTGCCGCCCCAACCAAGGCCATGTGTTCCCGGCCCTGGTTGTCATTGTCGGGGCAGAGAATGACGTGCTTGCCTTTCAGGTGGCCCGAGTATTCTGGTTTCCACTTCTTAGCCCCCATCGGGCAAGTGGTAGCGCAAAGCCCCAGGTCGGCCACGTTGTCGGCGTCCTTCTCGCCTTCTACTATCAGGACCTCATCCGTCCGGAGCACTTCCGGGAGGCGATAGAGAACCGTTTCAACGCCCTTCAGGTTCCAGGCCCATGAACCGTTACCATTCGGCCTCCGCTGTCGGAAGTCTTTCGGGTCCATCCGGCAGACCTGAAAAAGCAGGCTGCCCGAGGCGTCAACGTAATCGTATGCCCTGACCAGCCGGGCCTGCTTTTCTTCCCACGGTATGCCGAAGTCCTGGGCGATGCCCTTCAGGACCCTGCCGAAGTCCCGGCCGGTATCAAGGCCGTTGACCTTCGCATAGAAATGGAGGGCAGAACCCTTTTTCCCGCACCCATGGCAGAAATACGCGCCCGTATCGCCATTGAAGCACAGGGACGGGTTATTATCCTCGTGGAAGGGGCACTTGGCCTTGAACTCCTGCCCGCCGGCCGGTTTGATGCCAGGCAGATACTTGCCGTAGAACTGTTGCCAGTTTCCCTGAAAATGGGATTGTATGACGTTCTTCACATCCGAGCCCTTGTCCATGGTTAGTTCCCAGCTACGCCGCTCTTAAGTTGAACAGCCTGAAGATGGAAGTGACCAGCCAGGCCGGACAAGCTCCACTACAGTGAAGCCACATCGTGACCCGCTTCAAATCTCGCCGGCTCATCGCAGGCCCCTCAAAACGTCATCGACCAACCGGTCGACTTGGGCATCCCGGGTCTCGACGGAAAATGATTCCAGGTAGCTGTCCAGGGACTCGCGGCGGATGAGGACACACCCCTTAACCCTGGAATGCGGCAAACCGGCTTTAAGCCACATATTCAGCGTTCGCAAGCTGACGCCCACGTAGGCCGCCGCGTCCCGGGGGCGAAACCAGCCGGCCGTCATCTCGGTTCCACCCTGTGCGCGGCCAAATACTGCGCCAAATCTTCCGGGTCATAGCGGACCAGAC
>JAHJTB010000232.1 GCA_018830135.1 Pseudomonadota bacterium
GTAGGTCACGGACTGGAAGAGCTTGAAGATGAAATAGGCCACGATGTACGGGTCCAGGTCCCGAATCTGCCGGCTCCGGATGCCGGCCTCGAGCATGTCGGCGAAGATGCCCAGGATGTCCTCCTCGACCTGGAGGCGGTATTTGTCCTTGAGGAAGGGGGCATAAAGGCCGTCCTCGTCCTGGAGAACCTTGGCCATGAAGGTCTCCTGCCAGTGGTAGCCCACGGTGATTCGCAGGACCTGCCTGATCTTTTCCAGCGGGTCTTCCAGGTGGGCCACCCGTTCCATAATCCAGCGCCGGTTGTTGAGGGCCTCTTTGATGAAGACGGAGACGAAGAGGTCTTCCTTGTTCCGGAACTGTTCGTAAAGCGTCTTCTTGGAGACGCCGGCGTCCCGGGCGATCTCGTCCATGGTGGTTTTTTTGACCCCGAAACGGTCGAATCTCGCCCGGGCCACATCCAGAATCAGTTCTTTTCTGTCGGTCATTTCCTGCTACCTGGTCTTGTTCTTTCGGTCCTGCTGCCTTGAACCCGGATTTTGCAGCCGTCTCCTGTTGCGGCGCCGAAATGCGTGCTGCAACGCTCGTTTCCCGGTTTTTGACCTCGACGTATCGTATCATACGCCCGCGGCCAAAAAATCGGTCCGACTTCGCGTTTCGCTATGCATTTCGACGCCTCGCCACGAACCCAACTGCAAAATCCGGGTTGAAATCCAGCATAGCGAACCCCGTCGAGATTAGTCAACGTCTTCTTGGGCAGGTGATATTCGAGCCCGGTCACATCAGGCCCGGCAGCCACAGGGACAGGCCGGGAAAAATCAACAGCAGGCCCAGTACGAAGAACATCATGAGCAGAAAGGGCACGGCCCCCCGGAAGATATCTTCCACGCTGACCTCATGGCCCAGGGTGGCCTTCATGGTGTACACGACCATGCCGAAAGGGGGCGTGATGAGGCCGGTTTCGACGGCCATGATGCAGACGATCCCGAACCAGATGGGGTTGTAGCCCAGGGCCTTGATTACGGGCAGCATGATGGGAATGGTGATCAGAATGATGGAGGCCGAGTCCAGAATCGCGCCCAGCAAGACCAGGACGCCCATGAACATGGCGACGATGGCCAGGGGCGGCAGGGGCAGCCCGCTCAGAACCTCGCATAGCATGTTGGGCAGGCGGCTGATGGTGAGCATGCGGGAGTACATGTTGGCCGTGACCAGGATGAAGAAGACGCTGACCGAAACGTATCCGGTTTCCATCAGGACATGCCACAGGCCTCGGGCCGACAGCCTGCCCCGGGCCAGAGCCATCAACAGGGCGCCGAAGGCCCCAATCGCCCCGGCTTCGGTGGGCGTGAAAAAGCCGGCGTAGATGCCGCCCAGCACCAGGACGATGAGCAGCAGAATCGGCAGGCCCCGGATCATGGCGCCTGTCCGGAACCCGTTCCGGTCCGGGAATGGTTCCTTTCCGGGTTCCGGGGCCGACACCAGGGACGGTCGGGCCCTTACCATAGCGGCGATTCCCAGGGAGTAGACCAAGGCCAAGACCAGGCCCGGCAGGACACCCGCGGCGAACAAGGCCCCGATGGACTCCTGGGCCACGATGCCGTACAGGATCAGGAGCACGCTGGGGGGAATGAGCATGCCGAGTATCGAGCTGCCGGCGATGGTCCCCAGGCTCAGCTTTTTGTCGTAGCCGTGGCGAAGCATGGGCGGCAGCGATACTTTGCTGAACATGGCCGCCGAGGCCACGGAGATGCCGGTGATGGCGGCAAAGACCGCGTTGGCCACGACCGTCGCGATGGCCAGGCCGCCGGGGCGCCGGCGCATGATCGCGGCCGCTGCGTCGTAAGCATCCTCCGCTGCCCCGGACAGATTGGCCAGAAAGCCCATCAGGACGAACATGGGCACGACCGAGTAGACGTAGTCAAAGACCCCATGGAAGGCGGCCGAGCCCAGCATTTCGACCGGCACGGCCGGATCACCGATGACTGCCCATAGCCCGACCACGCTGACCAGGGCCAAGGCCACGCCGATGTGGACTCCGACGATCACGGCCGCCAGGATCAGGCCCACGCTGAGCAGTCCGACCAGGCAGGGTTCCATGATCCTTTCACTCCTTTCCCCAAAGCCGGCGGGCTTCCCGGGCCAGGTCCAGGACAAGTTGGAAGGAGGTCAGTCCGCTGCATAACAGGATCAGGGTCCGCAAGGGATACGTGGGCACCCGCAAGGCCCCGGCCCCTTCGAACTCGCCGATCCGCCAGGCTTCCGCGGCCAGCCCCCAACTTGAATAGCAAAGCATCAGAAAAACGATCAAGGCGCATAACAAGGCCGCGACATTGAGCGCGGCCCGGCCACGATCGGAGACCCGGTCGGCCAGGACCGTGGCCCGGATATGCTTGTCCGTGCGCCAAGTCTGGGCCATCCCCAGAAAAAGCAGGCTGACCAGGGCCACCCGGACCAGTTCGGGCGCGCCCGTCAGGGGATGATTGAAAACAGACCGGCCCAGGACGTCGGTCACGATCACGGCCATCAGGACAAAGACCAGACCGGCGCCGATCAGATGCAGACCGGTCACGACCATCCGGTAGATTCTGGCAGCCAATTCGCACCTCACCTCGGGACCATACGGTTCTTTCGACTCATCCGGGCGGCGTCCCCGGCCAGAGCGGCAGCGCGGGACGCCGCCCGGACGACGCTTCAGCCTTCTACTTCAGAGTCCAGGCCCGAGGAAACCGATAACCGGCCTCCTCCTGCAACTCGATGTAGCGTTTAATGAGCTTGGTGCCGGGCAGCCCCTTGGCGTCCGCCTCGCGGGCCTTCATCTCGGCAACGTTCGGCAGGGACTCGGCCCAGCGCCGCCTTTCCTCGGGCGCGAGGACCGAGACCCGGGCCTTCATTTTTTCTTCCAACACCTGCCTGACCGCCCGGGTCATGGCCGTCATTTCCTGGCAGCCCCGGTCGGCCAGCAGGACGGCGGCGTCGGAAATGATCTCTCGCACTTCGAGAGGCAGCCCGTTCCAGGTCTTCAAATTCACGGTCAAGGCAACCCCCGGCGGGGCGCCCAGGTCGATCACGGTCACGTAGGGCGCCACTTCCGGCCATTTCAGGCCGGCCATGATGGATTCCAATATGATCCAGCCCTCGTAAACACCGGTCTTGAACGAGGTGTACCCTTCGCCGATGGCCGACTGGACCGGTGTGGCCCCCAAGGGTTTGACCACGATCAGGTTCGGGCCGCCGGCCGCGATTTTTTTGCCCTTCAGGTCGTCGATGCTTTGAACCGGGAACGTCGTGATCATCTGGTAGCTGGTCGTCGGAATCACGGTCAGCACCTTCTGCTTGTAGTGCTCCTCGAAAACCCGGGTCATGCTCGGGAACTCCTGGAAAAGGCGCCGGGTGATCCGGTTGACCATGACCTGGTCCGAACTGCTGAACGGCACGAAATAGCCGAAGTTATGCAGGAAAAGCTTGGCCGGCTCGAACAGGAAAATGACGTATCCGATGTCCAGCAGCCCCATTTCCACCGCTTCGAGGACTTCGCCGTCCTTGGCCACCGTGCCCCCGTACGCTTCCATCCACTCGATCCGATAATCCGTCTTTTCAGCAACCTGCCTGCTCACTTCCGCGACAAAGATGTCCCGGACGATGGAAAAGGCCTTGCCCGCCTGGATCGGCTTGGCCATGCCGATCTTGAGCCGGATGAGCTGCTTGTCCCCGGCCTCGGCCCCGGACGGGGTCAGGACCAGGGTCAAAATACAAAGCAGCGTCAGACCCGACAAAACGATCGCGGTTATCCTTCCGAGTTTGATCATGAAAACCTCCTTTGGCTGAGCCCGGGCGGCTTCACCCGGGCCGCTCCATCCATTCCCGACCCCGAGCCTCGTGCCGGCCGATCAGCCGCAACTGCCTAAACTGACTTTTTTCGGCTTCTCCGGAATACAGTCCGCGCCGTCGCCCGGGCAGTCGATGATGCAGAGCAACTCCACCGGCTCCATCCCCAGGACCGTGCCCCGGTGCGGTTCGTTTTCATAAAAAATCACGGTGTCGCCCGGCCCGGCCTCGAGCGTGTCCCCCGCTTCGTTCTCAAAAACCATCCGTCCCTTGAGAATGTACGGGCATTGGACATAGGTGTGATTGTGGAAGGGAACCATCTCCAAAGGCACGCCGGGCTGGAGCGTATACTTCCGGATGGCGTGTTTGTGATGATAGCGGCCGTCACCGACCTGGTTGCTGAATATCCACTGGATGACCATCATGCCTTCCGGGGCTCCGAAGGGCACTCCCACGTCGATTTTTTCGACCTCTTCGATTCTGCGGACGATCATTATTTTTCCTCCTTTGTGCTTTCGAACAGGACGTTGTCCTAGATTCCCGTGACGATCAGGGACGGTTCGTGACCCGGGATGATAAATCCCGGTTCGTCGCGCGAGGCCACCGCCTTGATTTTGTAGATGCTGTCGTAATAGTCGAAAAAGTTGTAGATGATCGAGTGCGGCACGGCCGGACCCAGGGCGGGCGGAGCAGCCGGAATGGGGTGGGACCGGCCGTCCATGCCGGTGATCTCCGTGGTTCCGGGAAAAGCCATGAAGTTGAACAGACACAGGTCGCCCACGAAGACCACCACGCCTTTGCGCGTGTTGACGGCCACGGACTGGCTGCCCAGCGAGTGGCCCGGCGTCTTGAACAACCGGATACCGTCTTCCAGGTCGAAATCGCCGCTGACCGGCAGCTTTTTCATCCCTTCCAGTTCCTCGATCACGGCCGGGTCGTAATCGCCTCTCAACTTTTGCACCGGCAGGGGCGACATCAGGTTCAGCCACTCGTCCTTTTGAAATACGACCCTGGCCTTTTCGAAAAGCCGGCAGTTCGCCGCATGGTCATTGTGCAGGTGCGTATAGACGACCGTGTCGATCTCCCCCGGACCCAGTCCTTCCTTTTCCAGGGCCTGGAGCATGAAATTTCGGCCGCCCTCCGCCGGCAGGGCTCCCCAGGCCTTGCCATCGACGATGAACTTTTCCGAAATGCCGGTATCGATCAGAATGTTACGCCCCGGACCCTGGAGCAGAAAGCCCAGGTAGGGCGCGCTCATGGCGAAGTCCTCCTCAAGCGGCGGCATGCCGGCCGGCCAGATGAAGGAAAGATTGGCCGTGATGTTTCCCAGATAGAGCACTTTGACGTCCCAGGTTTTCATTGTCTTGACCTCCTTTTTCTGCCGGTCTGTTCGGGCCGGCGTTGATTTTGGCGGCGGATTTTCCGGGTGGAATTTCGCCTTCCGAACCATGGAAACTAATAGTGTTTATTAGTTTATTGGTTTATATCAGACGAATATCCGCCAGTCAATAATTTTATTTCCCAATAAATTCAAGTTATTAAATTCAAATACCCGGCTGGGTGATGAAAGGCGAGCCGAAAATCCAGGAAAAGCCTGTCCGAATCAAGCCGACCGGAACGGCTCCTCGTGGGAAATACTGATATAATCTGCTGATTTCAATAGACTATAAATGATTATACCAACTACGGTAGGGAAAGATCAGGACGAGTCATCTCGTTTCCCGTTTTCCAATGGAAAATGGGAGTTCAGTCTCGGACTCGACCGAAAAGGCGGTTTGGGGGGGCTTGGTCGCCGGGGCCGGATCACTGGCGCTCCGGCCCCGGCGGCTGAATGGTCGGGGCGTTTCAGTCCAGGTAATCGACCCAGGCCCAGTGGACCCGGCCGTTTTCCCGGATGGGTTCCAGGTTTTTGCGGCTCAGGGCCGTATCCAGGACCCGGAAAGCCAGTTCGCGCGGCCTGCCTGTCGAGGCGGCGGCCTTGTCGGCGAGTGCGTTGAGGGCCTGTCCTGCGGTATCGTTCGGGTCGCTCCATTCCCCTTGCTCTTCGAGAAGCCGGTTCATCATCAATTCATAGGTCAGTTGAGTGCCGTCCATGCCGAAAAGCATGTCCGACTCGGCCTGGCTGACCTGGCCGATGGCGGCCCGTTCCCGGACCTCCTGGTAGTATTCGTTGATTTCGCGATCCCAGCGTTCGCCGATTTCATCGAGCATCTCCGGGGTCGTTCCTTCGGTGACGACGATGCAGCGATTGGCGTTGTATTCCCGCCAGTCGTCGGTGAGGATTTTGATGCCGAAATGGTTCTTTTCCTTGCGCACCCGGGTCCCGGGAAACGGCACCAGGAAATGGAAGCCGTAAACGGCGCCCAGGTCCTTCAAGCGCTCGCCGAATTCCTGGTTTTCCACCAGGGTTTCCTTTGTTTCCCCGGGCAGTCCCAGGATGAAAGACGCGCAGGGAGTAATCCCGGCGTCCACGCACATCTTGAAGGCTTCGACGACCTGCTCGGGCCGGGTGCGCTTGTTGATCAGGCGGAGAATATCCGGGCTGGCCGATTCCACGCCGAAGAGCAGGCCCGTGCAGCCGGCGGCCCGCATTTTTTCCAAAAGTTCCACGGAAACCGTATCCACCCGGGCATAGGTGGCCCAATTGACTTTGAGGCCGCGTTGCATGATCCCGTCGCAGACGGCGTGGCATCGTTTTTTGTTGGCCGTGAACAGGTCGTCGGCGATATGGACCTGCCAGAAGCCCAGAGCGCTGAGATATTCGATCTCGTCGACCACGGTCGGGACGTCCCAGTACCGAACGCGGGACCCGACCATGTTCCGGCCGACGCAGAAGATGCATTTGAAGGGGCAGCCTCGGCTGGTGGTCATGGTTACGGGCAGGCCCAGGGTCCGGTAGCGGCCCAGGGGCATCAGATGCCGGTTCGGCCGGGGCAGCAGGGACAGGTCATGCTGAAAGGGACGGTATCCGTTCGTTTTGACCTGCCCGTCCTCCCGATAGACCAGGCCCGGGACATGGGCCAGGTCCCGGCCCCGATCCACGGCCCGGACCAGTTCCACCACGGTCTCTTCGCCTTCCTTGAGGACGATGAAATCGATTTCCGGACAGTCGCGCATGGTTTCACCGGCGCAGAAGGAGACGTGCGGTCCGCCCATGACGGTCAGGATGTCGGGGTCCACGGCCTTGATGTCCCGGACCACGTCCACGGCTGTGTCAAAGGCCAGGGTCACCGCGGTCAGGCCCACGAAACGGGGCTGGAATTCGGCCAGAAGCGCTTCGAACCGATCCCGGTCGTATGGGAAGACGACCAGATCGAGCACCCGGACTTCCACGCCGGCCCGTTCGAGCGCACCGGCGATAAAGGCCAGCCCCAGCGAGGGAGACGCGCTTTCGGACAACGGGGAAGGCGGATTGATGAGCAAAAACTTCAAGTTTGGTCTCGCTTTCACAAGGTCCCGCAAGCAGGACCGACAGTCAAATGGGTATTAAACCCGGATTTTGCAGTTGTCTTCTACTACGGCGCGGAAATGCGTGCCGCAACGCTCGTTTCCCGCTTTTCGGCCGCAGGCGTATCCAGTGATACGCCTGCGGCCCAAAATCGGTCCAACTTCGCGTTTCGCTATGCATTTCAACGCCTCGCCACGGACCCAACCGCAAAATCCGGGTTTCTAAAATCAGTCCGTCGAACCGTCCTGAAATACCCGATGGTTTTGTTGGAGGACCGTTATCGATGGGGCGATATTGAGCCTAAGCGTGCCGGTTGTCAAGCCACTATTTGGGGGAAACCCGCCCCGCCGCCCGCTCGAGGCGGGCCGTGCGCAGGGCCGTCGCGGCCTGGTCGGCAAAGGCGATGAGCACCTGAAAATCGTCGTCACCGATAACTCCGTCAGCGAACTTCCGATCGACGCCCAGCACGCCGATCAGTTCGTTATGGGAAACCATGGGGGCCACGGCGAACGGGTTCAGCCCGATCTTTTGGGCCAGACCCTGGTTGATGAGGGGATGGCCGGCCGGGTCGGGTACGTTTTCGGCCTGGCGGGTCAGGGCGCAACGGGCCGTCACCCCGGCTTCGCTGCGCAGATCGATCTCCACATCGAGACCGCTTCGATCAACCTGCCCTTTATAGCGGGGGTGATAATACTCCCGGGCCAGGACGAGCTGGTGCCCGGCAGGGTCCAGGAGATAGATGAGCACCCGGTCCAGGTTGAGTCCTTCGACCAGAATTCGGCCGATGGTGTCGATGACCTGGTCCTGGTCTCTGGCGGCCACCGCGCTTCGGGAGGCCTGATAGAACATGTTCAGCCGATGGGCCTGGCGGTCCAGGGCCAGGGTGGTTTCGGTCAGGCTTTCCGTCTTGTTTCGGACCGTGCCCATGAGAAAGGCGGACAAGGCGGCCGTGGTGAAGAAAGCGAAGGGGTGGACAATGAGCATCAGGCTGACATAGCTCCATTTTTTGACGAACACGTCCAGGTCGACGAAATAGCTGACGTGGTCGATGATGCCCAGGGTATCCAGGACGGTCATGGTGGCGAAACACAACGTGGCCCCGCTGGCCAGGCCGAAGGCCGCGGGTCCGGAAATCAGCATGGCCCCGGCGATGATGGGCAGGAGAAAAAGAAAGGTGAAGGGGCTGATCACCCCGCCGGTGCGAT
This sequence comes from Pseudomonadota bacterium, assembly GCA_018830135.1. Classification (GTDB taxonomy): domain Bacteria; phylum Desulfobacterota; class Desulfarculia; order Adiutricales; family JAGVGV01; genus JAHJTB01. The sequence continues at coordinate 8,480 of JAHJTB010000232.1, forward strand.
AGACGTAGGAACTGAAAATGAGCAGGTCGATCACGAGTTGAAGGATAACGAATGCTTTCAGGTTCAGCTCGCGACGCAGGGCGATTTGATAGGCGAGATTCAGGAGCATGGCCACGGCGGCCGTGGCGGCCACGGCCAGCACCGTGCTTTCGCTCAGGACGGCCTGGCGGGTGAGTCCCCGCCAGCCCGTGAAAAACATCAAGGCCACGACCCCGAGGCTGATTCCGAAACGAAGCCGGATGATCCACCGAATCCGTTTGATCCGTTCGGCCTGGGTATCCAGCAGGTCGAAATCGATTTCAAACAGCTTCAAAGGCGACAGAGCGACATCGAAGGTCCCTTGGCTGGCGGACATGATCGGGGACATCCTTTTTTCGGTTTGGTCGCGGAAAGGGAAAAGCTCCGGCCGGATCGAGCCGGACGGAATACAAATCCCGGCCTAAACCCGGGGGCCCTCCTCCCCGGTCCGGGATGCAAAGCGGGCCGGCGCAAACCGGCCCGCATCCCGGGAAGGCGGACGGCGGCCCGGAGGCCGGGCCGTCCGCCGTATTGTTCAGGACAGGCGAGGTCGGCGTCGGCTCAGACCACGCAGACCGCGCGGTCCTTCAACTGGGAAACCAGGTCCTTGGCGATGTTGCCCCCGGCCAGGATGTAGCCTTTCGAGTCGCCCCGGCCAACGATGATCGTGCCGTATCCTCCGTCCCTGGCCTCGGCGGCCGCATCCTTGGCGGCCGAGGTCTTGCGCTCCATGTACTTGATGGAGATGGCCTTCGAATCGATGCCGGCCTTGGCCAGCAGCGTCTGGGCTTCCTTGATGCGGGCCTGCCCCCGGGCGATCTCGATCTCCATGGTCGCCAGTTTGCTGTGCAGCTTGTCCACCACCGGCGAAGTGCCCTTGAAGTCGTGACGGGGAACCTTTTCGTAGATGCCGAAAATGGTCACCTGGAGCCCTTCGGTCTTGCCGTACATCTTGGCCACGTATTCGACCGCCCGAAGGGAGTTCTCCGAGCTGTCGAAAATCAACAATACCTTGTTCCAGAGCATAACCCCGGTCCTCCTATGCCTCGCAGATTTCCCCCACCCCCGGCTCGCCGTCCGAAGAAAGCGGAGGCAGAATCCGGGTGATGCGGGGAATGTATCTTTCCTGGTCGGCCAGCTTGCGATTCAAGTAGGCCATGAGCAGCAAGGCCAGCCCCAAACACAAACCGGCCAGGACGATCGAGGCCGTGTCGGCCGACCAGCCGAACATCCCGGCCAGGCCTTGGCCCAGA
>JAHJTB010000233.1 GCA_018830135.1 Pseudomonadota bacterium
ATCGACTCACCGGCCCCTGCTCCTCCTCCAAAAATATTCGCTTCAAAGCCATGCTATCTCATCCGGCGGGTCTTTTCAACCGGATGAAAAACGAAACCCCTCGGGCCGAGGGGTTTCGAATAGTGAACTGGTTGGTGGCGGTGCAGGGATTTGAACCCCGGACACTGCGGATATGAGCCGCATGCTCTGACCGACTGAGCTACACCGCCCTGAAGGGCTATTTAATAATTTCAGGTCCAGGTGTCAACAAAAATCAATTCCTCAGCGTTCCGTTTTCGTCTCCTGTTCCTTTTTCCGGATATCTTCCGGCGGGGCCAGTTCATAGGCGATGATGGTGCTGCGGGAATTCAGGATGCCTTCCCCGTATTTCATGTTCACGGCCAGGACCAGGTCCTTTTTGCCGTCGTTGTTGTAGTCCTTGATCTGGTAGTCGGCCACGAACTCGGCCAGTTTGCGCGAATGCCAGTTCTCCCGGATGGACAGGTCGTCGAAGGACAGGGAATAGACCGAGCCCTTGACGAAGCTGCGCAGCCGCTCGAGGATGCTGGTCACGCCGGCCAATTCGTTCTTGGCCAGCACGATCTCGTTGCGTCCGTCCTCGTTGAGGTCCACGATCAGGATACGGGCCGGGACGTAGAAGCGCGGGTTCCGGGGCGAATTCGTGTCGGTCACGGTGGGATTGATCTGGTCGACCGGTTCTTCGAGGTAGTTCATGGTCGCGGCGAAGGGTTCCGTTCCGGTCCACAACTCCTGCCCCCCTCGGGACATGATGGTCAGCTGGCTCTTGTCGTCGATGACGGCCAGGTATTCCTTGTCCGGGGTCTTGCCCAGGGAGGCTGCGGCGAAGTTGTACAGGTTGACGCCGGCGGGCAGTCCGAGCTGCTGGCCGGGCACGTACCCGCCCTTTTCGTAGCGCATTTCGTAAACGCCCCCGTAGAACCGGTTGGTCATGCCGCCCTGCTGACCTAAAAGCCGGGTCCGGTTCCCGACCGTCTGGACCCGGAAATACCAGTCCACGTCCTTGATGCGGGGGACGAGTTTGCCGCCGTTGAGTTCCAGGACCAGGGAGCGGGCCAGGGTCTGCCGCTGGTTGCTGACGAAGATTTCCGCCTGGCCGTTTCCATCGATGTCGGCCACGTCCAGGGTGATGAAGCGATCGGAGGTCAGACCCTCGAACTTGGCGATCTGCCGGAACTGGCCCTCGACGAGACGCCCCACAAAGACGGCCTGGCGGTCGGCGTAGATGATCTCATTCTGCTTGTCGCCGTCCAGGTCGCCCAGGTCCAGGCCGATCAGGGCGTTGGCCATGGAGGGGCTGCGCCAGAAAACACCTTCGGCGTCAGTGTCCCCGCTGGAAATCAGGTAGGGGTTGAGCGGCGAGGGCCGGACCTGACCTTCCTTGCCCGTCAGGAGGTAGTCGGGATGCCGGCGGTAGGCCGGGATCGGTCCCTTGGGCTCGGGTTGGGCTTTGGACTGGGCCTCGGCGGCCGCGGCGCCCCGCTGGACCGCCCGGCCGAAGAGCTTGGAGTTGATTTCGTCCGCGAACTCGTTGACCTTGGGGATGACGGCGTCCATGCCTTCGGTCTGGGTGAAGATGGTCATGGGCGCGGCGCCGGAGCGCAGGTCCAGCATGGAAGCGTCCAGACTGACGTTTTTCCCCAGCACCGTAACCGAGCCGAAAAGCACATAGTCCGCGCCGGACTCGCCGCCCACGGACCTGGCCGCGGTCTGGTCGACCCGGCCCCCGACCTTGTCGAAGGCCTCACGGGACTGGGATTTCGGCAGAACCACGACCTTGTCGTCCCAGGCCAGCCGGGAAGAGAGCATGTCTATAATACCCTGCTGAAGAAAAGTCATGTCCTGGGCCGCATTCATCTTGAAGGGCAGGACCAGAACTTTTTTCGCCGTATCGGCCCCGGCGGACAATCCGCCCATGCAGACGAGCAGGATGACGGACGCCGACAGGATCAGCCACCAAGGGCGGTTCAACTTCATAAACAGGCACCGTGAACCCGCCTGACCGAGGCGGGCCTTTCAAGTTTTTCTCAAGAATTCTACTAACATTGAAACAGGTCCCCTGTCAAGATGTGATTCCGTGCCCCGGCCGGACCCTTTGGCGGGAGCCGGTTGTATTTCTTTGTTTTATTGACACATCCGTGTATATATAATATGAGTTACAATTAATTTTTCCACTTGGCGCCGCTAAGGATTTGCTTCGAGGTCCGGTCCGGGTGGAGCGAGTGGGGTTTGGGGACGCGGCCGTCCGCGGCCGCGAAATGAATCGGCCGGGCGGAAGGCCGTTGAAGCGGTATATTGGCATATAAATCCTTGGAAAAAGGGGCCGCCGGAATCTATCAACATGTTTTCGGACCGGTCCCGTCCCGGCGGTTAGGTGTTTCCCTGGGCCTGGACCTGGTGCCAGCCAAGACCTGCACCCTGGACTGCCTGTACTGCGAAGTGGGACGAACGACCCGCCAGACCGTCGAGCGATTCCGGCCCGGGACGACGGAGATCGTCCTGAGCGAACTGGCCGCCGTATTGCCCGACTGGGAACATCGCCTGGACTATGTGACCTTGGCCGGATCGGGCGAACCGACATTGAACGAGGAAATCGGCCGGATCATCGCGGGGGTCCGATCCCTGACCGACGTTCCGACGGCGGTGCTGACCAACGGCACGCTGCTTAACCGGCCGGAGGTTCGCGAGGCCCTGCTGGAGGCCGACCTGGTTCTCCCTTCCCTGGATACGGCCCGGCCCGAGACATTCGGCCGCCTCAACCGCCCGCATCCGGACCTGGAGATCGAGGAACTCATCGAGGGGCTCGTTCGTTTCAGCCGGGCCTTCCGGGGCGACCTGTGGCTCGAGATTCTGTTGGTCGCCGGGTTCAACGACGGGGAGGAGGAGCTCGCGGCCCTCAAGGACGCGGTCGGCCGCATCCGGCCGGACCGGGTCCAGCTCAACACCGTCTACCGGCCGCCGGCCTATCGGGCGGCCGGGCCGCTTTCCCGCGAAGCGCTCGACCGGGCGGCCTCGTTCTTCGGCCCCCGGGCGGAAGTGGTGGCCGGTTTCAGCGGGGGCGGTCCGTCCGGAGAGATCGACGGCCTGGGTCCCCGGGTGCTGGCCATGCTGGCCCGCCGTCCCTGCACCCGGGACGACGTGGCAGCGGCCCTCGGCCTGACGGCCGAACGGGCCAGTTACGAGTTGTCCGTGCTCGAAAAGAGCGGACGGGTGCGGACTGAGAAACACGACCGGAACTGTTTTTTCCGGCAGGTCGGATAACGGCCCGCCGGAACGGATTTTCATAGCATTTTCAGGAGGCCTATCGGCGTTATGACTGTCAGATATCATCTCGGGTTGGACGTGGGTTCGATCAGTTTGAACACCGTCCTGATCGGCGACGATCACGTCGTGTTGTTCGAGGACTATTCCCGGACCCACGGGCAACCTTACGAAACCGCCTTGCGGGTCCTGGGGGCGTTGGCCGAGCGGTTCGACGTCGCCCGCATCGCCTCGGTGTCGGTGACCGGAAGCGGCGGAAAGCTCATGTCCGAACTCCTGGGCGGGGCGTTCGTCAATGAAATCATCGCCCAGACCCGGGCCACCAGCGAATTCGTGCCCCAGGCCCGAACCATCGTCGACATGGGCGGCGAGGATTCCAAGCTGATCCTGACCACCCGGGAGGGCCAAGGCCACCTGGCCATCGCCGACTTCGCCATGAATACCATGTGCGCCGCCGGCACGGGTTCCTTTCTGGACCAGCAGGCCCACCGACTGGGCTACACCATCGAACAGTTCGGCTCCGAAGCCCTCCGTTCCGAGGTCCCGCCCCGCCTGGCCGGGCGATGCAGCGTCTTTGCCAAGTCCGACATGATCCACCTTCAGCAGGGCGCCACGCCGGATTTCGAAATCATCGCCGGGCTCTGCTACGCCATGGTCCGCAACCTGAAAAGCAACATCGCCAAGGGCAAGAAGATCGTGGCTCCGGTCAGCTTCCAGGGCGGCGTGGCGGCCAACCTGGGCGTGCGCAAGGCCATCGTCGAGGTCATGGCCATGGAGGATGGCGACCTGATCATCCCCGAACATTTTCTGTCCATGGGCGCCGTCGGCGCGGCCCTGACCACGATGGACCAGCTCGAAACCGGCCAGGCCCGGCTTATGGAATACCAGGGTCTGGACCGGCTCGAACACTATCTCCGACACGAAATACCCGAGACCCATCGCCTGGCCCCCCTGACCGACCCGGAGACCCGCCCCTCGACCGCGTACCGCAGCCTGGACGACCTGGCCCCGGGCGAGAAGGCCGACGTCTATCTGGGCATCGACGTCGGCTCGATCAGCACCAACGTGGTTCTGATCGACGCGGACATGAACGTGATCGACCGGGAATATCTCATGACCGCCGGCCGGCCCCTGGAAGCCATCAAGGCCGGGCTTCGGGCCGTAGGCGGCCGGGTCGGTGACAAGGTCCGCGTCGTCGGGGCCGGGACCACGGGCTCGGGACGGTACCTGACCGGCGACTTCATCGGCGCGGACGTGGTCCGCAACGAGATCACCGCCCAGGCCACGGCCTCGGCCGCCATCGACCCCCGGGTGGACACCATCTTCGAAATCGGCGGCCAGGACTCCAAGTTCATCAGCCTGGATAACGGGGCCATCGTCGATTTCATGATGAACAAGGTCTGCGCGGCCGGCACCGGCTCCTTCCTCGAAGAGCAGGCCGAAAAGCTGAACATCCAGATCAAGGACGAGTTCGGCAAGATCGCCCTGTCCTCGGAGAATCCGGTTCAACTCGGCGAGCGCTGCACGGTCTTCATGGAGTCCGACCTGGTCCACTACCAGCAGCAGGGCGTGGACCTGCCGGACCTGGTGGCCGGGCTGAGCTACTCGATCGTCATCAACTACATCAACAAGGTGGTCGAGGACCGGCGCATCGGCGACCACATCTTCTACCAGGGGGCCACGGCCTTCAACCGGGGCATCGTGGCCGCCTTTGAAAAGGTCACCGGCAAGAAGATCACGGTGCCCGATCACGCCGACGTGACCGGGGCCATCGGCGTGGCCCTGCTGGCCAAGCAGGAAAGGACCTGGCAGGAGAGCGGGTTCAAGGGCTTCGACCTGTCCGAACGGCAGTACACCATCACCTCCTTCGAGTGCAACGGCTGCGCCAATACCTGCGAAATCCGCAAGGTATCGGTGGAAAACGAAAAGCCCCTCTTTTACGGCTCTCGTTGCGACAAGTACGACGTTCAGAAAAAGAATACCGCCGAAAGCGGCATCCCGGACCTGTTCGCCGAACGGACCGAGATGCTTCTCAACCCGCCCGAAGCCAAGCCCCTGGACGGCAAGGACCGCGGGGTCATCGGCCTGCCGCGGGCCCTGTTCTTCCATGAGCTGATGCCCTTTTTCAAGACCTTCTGGACGGCCCTGGGCTTCGAAACGATCATTTCGGAAAAATCCAACAAGAAGATGATCCATCGGGGCTGCGAAGTGGTCATCAGCGAGCCCTGCTTCCCGACCAAGGTCGCCCACGGCCATATTCTGGACCTGGTGGACCAGGGGGTCCGGCGCATCTTCCTGCCCGCCGTGATCAACATGGCCAGCAAGGACCCCGAGCTCCAGCACACCAAGGTCTGCCCCTACGCCCAGAGTCTGGCCTACACGGTCCACTCGGCCATCGACTTCAAGGAACTGGGCGTCGAACTGATTCAGGGTCCCGTCTATTTCGGGTTCGGGGAGAAGGTGCTGACCAAGAACATGGCCGACATCGCCGGGCCCCTGGACGTGCCCTCCGGCCAGATCAAGAAGGCGGTCAAGCTGGCCCTCAAGGCCCAGGAGAACTTCTACAACCGCCTGCTGGAACGGGGCCGGGAGGTCCTGGCCGGCCTGGGGCCGGACCGGCTGGGCATGGTCGTGGTCTCGCGGCCGTACAACGGTTTCGATCCCGGCCTCAATCTCAACCTGTCCGCCAAGCTGCGGGACCTGGACGTGGTGGGCATCCCCATGGACTTCCTGCCCCTGGACAATCCGGAACTGCACGAAGAGGCCAAGTACCACTACTGGCGATACGGACAGAAGCTTCTGTCCGCCGGGGAGTTCGTCCGGAAGGACCCCCGCTTGTACGCGGTCTTCATCACCAACTTCGGCTGCGGTCCGGACTCCTTCATCCTGCATTTCTTTCGGGACATCATGCGGGGCAAGCCCTACCTCGAGATCGAGATCGACGAACATTCCTCGGACGTGGGCGCGGTCACGCGGCTCGAGGCCTTTCTGGACAGCCTGCGCAACGTCTCGGTGTCCGATAAGAGCCAGAGTCTGCTGACCTTCCGGGGCCGGATGGTCATGGACAACCGCCGCAAGGTCTGGATACCGTCCATGACCGACCAGGGCATGGCCGTGGCCGCGGCCTTCCGGGCCTGCGGCGTCGAGGCTGAAATGATGCCCCGTTCGGACGACGAAACCCTGCGCCTGGGGCGGCAGCTCACCTCGGGCAAGGAATGCTACCCCTGCATCCTGACCACGGGCGACATGGCCAAGATCGTCCGGCGGCCTGATTTCGATCCGGACAAGACCGCCTTTTTCATGCCCTCGGCCTACGGCCCCTGCCGTTTCGGCCAGTACCACCGCTTCCAGCGCCTGGTCCTGGACGAAATGGGCTTTCCCAACGTGCCGATCTATTCAGTGGACCAGACCGAGGAGATGTACAAGGAACTGGACATGGTCGGCGGCGACCTGGTGCGCGTCGCCTGGCGGGGTCTGGTGGCCGTGGACGTGGTCCAGAAGGGCCTGTTTCAGACCCGGCCCTACGAGGTCAATCCGGGCGAGGCCGACCGGGTCTACGAGGAATGCCTGGACGACCTCTGCCGGACCATTGCCGGGCGCGGCGACCTGGTCGCCTGCCTGAAGCGCTGCCGGGCCCGGCAGGAGGCCATCGAGGTCGAAGCCCCGGGTTCGCGCCCGGTCATCGGCGTGGTCGGCGAGATATACGTCCGCTCGAACGACTACTCGAACGAGAACTCGATCCGGGAGATCGAGAAGTTCGGAGGCGAGGCCTGGCTGCCGCCCATTTCCGAATGGCTGCTTTACAGCAACGAAACCACTTTTATGGAAAGCCGGCTGAGGGGACGCTGGAAGGACATGGCCGGCCTCAAGATCACCCATCATTTCCAGCTCAAGGACCTGCACGAACTGGAAGCGACCTACAAGGGCTTCCTGCGAAACTTCCACGAGCCCCCGATCAAGGAGACCTTTGATTACGCGCAGCCCTATCTCGACCCCACCTTCGAGGGCGAGGCCATCCTGTCGTTGGGCAAGTGCAAGGACTTCATCGAAAAAGGGGCTTCGGGCCTGGTCAACATCATGCCCTTCACCTGTATGCCCGGGACCGTGGTCACCGCCATCATGAAGCGGTTCCGGGAAGACAATGACGGCATTCCCTTTTTGAACATGGCCTTTGACGGGCAGGAGCAGACCAACACGCTGACCCGTCTGGAAGCTTTCATGTATCAAGTCCAGCAATATCGGAAGGACCGGCGGGAGCACAAATAAGAGAGGCAAGATTATTCCGTGAAAAAGATGATCATCAATGCGAGCGACCCGGAAGAGTGTCGTATCGCCATCGTCGAAGACGGCTACCTGGAGGAGTTCTATATCGAGAGCGCCCTGAAGGGCTCCAAGGTTCACAACATCTACAAGGCGATGATCCAGAACGTCGAACCCAGCCTCCAGGCGGTTTTCGTCAACTTCGGGGCCGAGCGCAACGGCTTCATGCAGATCAACGACGTGCATCCGGAATACTTTCTGGTCGATCCCCCGGAGCGCGGCCCCATCGACCTGCGCAAGGTTTTGGGCAAGGGGCAGGAACTCCTGGTCCAGGTGACCAAGGACGCCACCGAGATCAAGGGAGCCGCCCTGACGACCTACATCTCCCTGGCCGGCCAGTTCGTGGTCCTCATGCCGGGCGGAGAAAACCTGGGCGTCTCCCGCAAGATCGTGGACGAGGACGAACGCAAGCGCCTCAAGGAACTGGCCCGGGACCTGCCCGTGCCCGAGGCCTGCGGCGTGATTCTGCGGACCTCGGCCGCCGGCCGGACCAAAAAGGACATCACCCGGGACTTCAGCCACCAGGTCCGGTTGTGGGAGGAAATCCGCAAGCAGGTTGCCGACCTGCCGGCGCCCTGCCTGGTGCACAAGGAACAGGACCTGGCCATCCGCACCATCCGGGACCATTTTACGCCCGAGATCAAGGAAATCCTGGTCGACGATCCGGATGTCTACGAACGGGCCCTGGAGTACGTCAAGGTCATCGCGCCTCGGCTGCAGAACATGGTCAAGCTGAACAAGGACAAGCGGCCGATCTTTTCCAAGTACCAGATCGAGGAACAGACCGAGACCATTTTCAGCAACGAGGTGCGTCTCAAGTCCGGGGGCGCCATCGTCATCAATCCCACCGAGGCCCTGGTCTCGATAGACGTCAACTCGGGCCGCTCGACCCGGGAGGCCCGCCTCGAGGACACGGCCTACAAGACCAATCTCGAAGCGGCCGAGGAAGTGGCCCGCCAGTTGCGGCTGCGGGACCTGGGCGGCCTGATCGTCATCGACTTCATCGACATGCGCGACACCAAGCACCAGCGGGAAGTGGAAAAGAAGCTCAAGGCCGAGGCCAAAAAGGACAAGGCCAAGATCGACACGGGCCGCATCTCGAAGTTCGGCCTGCTCGAGATGTCCCGCCAGCGGCTCCGTCCGCCGATCGAGTTCGGCAGTTTCCACGTCTGCGAGGTCTGCGGCGGCCGGGGCGTGATTCGCTCGGCCGAAACGACGGCCCTGGCCGCGTTGCGCCTGATGAAGCAGAAAATTTCCAAGGGCCAGGTGGATAAAGTGACGGGGCGTCTGCATCCGGTCGTGGCCAACTACCTGCTCAACCAGAAACGCCACGAACTTCTGAGCCTGGAGTCCCGGTACCAGGTTTCGATTCACCTGGAGAGCGATGCCCGGGTCCTGCCCGGATCGACCGACCTGGAATTCATTCGCAAGAGCGAGTCGGCGGACGCCGAATCCGCCCCGCCGCAAAACGACGGAACGTGATCGTGTCCCGCCTTGGCCCCGGCCTTTGGATTCTGCTCGTTCTGCTGGGGCTGGCCGCCGGACCGGCGGTCGCCGGGGCTTACGGTCCGGCCGCTCCGCCGGCCGAATACGACCGGTCGATCGAGATCAAGGTGGTGGACCTTCGGGGCCGCCCCCTGGCCGGGGCCGAGGTGGACGTGATGCTCATCCGGGGCCGCCTGGTCGGAAATCCGGACCTGGTTTCCGACGCGCGGGGCCGGATACGCCTGCGGATTCAGCCGGTCATCCAGAACCCCATGGACGACCTGGCGATCGAGGACCGTTTTCTCTCCTACCAGACCGCCTTTCAGTACCGGATTTTCAAAAGCGGATACGTGCCGGGCCGGGGTGAAGTCCAGGACGAGCAGGAATTCGCCGGCATGTCCGACCCGCTTTTCCAGGCCCTGGACCGCGTCCCCGACCCGAAGCCCCTGACCCTCGATCTGCGCCTGATCGCCTATCGGGAATACCTGTCCGAGGCGGAAAACGCCTCGTCCGGGTCCGAAGTCCCGGAAAGCCTCCGGAACCTCATTCTGGACCTGGTCGAAACGGGTCGGACTCATGGCTTCGAGCTGGTCCCCGGCTCGTTGGCCCTGTCCCCGGGCGGAACGTTGCGCCTGGGCCTGCGCTTCGAACCGATGTTCGACCCGGCCGATTTCGGTCTTCAGGAAACCGCGGCCGTGCTGCTGCGCGAGCCGATCCAGGCCGTCATCCGTTCGGCCGGCATGGCCGGGGAGACGGGCCGGGTCCGGGACTTCGAATTCGAGGCGACGGCCCGCTTTCAGTCGGTCGCCAGCCCCTTTGTCCTGCCCGTGGACAAGACGTACGTTTTCCGACTCGCGGCCGAGGCGGCCCGGCGGCTGACGGCCTGGAATGGGCAAAGCGCCTTTTCCCTCGAGGACGTGCGGGCTGAAGTGGATGGCCAGGCCATCGATCTGGAAATCGAGATGAATCCGGAAGCGGTTCTGGCCGCGCCCGGCGGACTGCTCAAGCCGGTCCACCCCCGTCCGGACGACGAACCTGAAACCGAGACGACGAGATAAAAGCGAGATATTTATGATGACCCTGACCGACATACCGGGCCTGCTGGTCGGACACGCCACGGACGAGGAGCACCGGACCGGCTGCACGGTGATTCTCTGCCCCGAAGGGGCCGTGCCCGGCGGCGAGGTGGTGGGATTCGCCCCCGGGACCCGGGAGACGGACCTGCTCCAGCCCCACACCCGGACCGAAGAGATTCACGGCCTGCTGCTGACCGGCGGCAGCGCCTACGGTCTGGCCGCGGCCACGGGCGTGGTCCGCTGGCTGACCGAGCGGGGATACGGACTCGAGACCATTTGGGCCCGCGTGCCCCTGGTGCCGGGCGCCGTGGTTTACGACCTGTTTTACAACCGGAGCCTGGGCAAGCCGGACGAGGCCATGGGCTACCAGGCCGCCATGAACGCTTCGACCGACCCGGTCCGGATGGGCTGCATCGGCGCCGGGACCGGAATCACGGCCGGCAAGCTGGCAGGGATCGATCGGGCCATGAAGAGCGGCCTGGGTTCGGCGGGCATCGAGGCCTGCGGGGTCAAGGTCGCGGCCCTGGCCGTGCCCAACCCCCTGGGCGACGTGGTCGATCCGGACACCGGCGAGGTCCTGGCCGGGGTCCGGACCCTGGACGGCAAGGGTTATGCGGGCGCCGTGTCGGTCATCCAGGCCGGGGAGAGCTTTTTTTCGCTCCTGGCCGGGACCAACACCGTCCTGGGCCTGGTGGCCACGGACGCGAAGTTGAACAAGGTCCAGACCAGCCGGGTGGCCAAGATGGCCGCGGCCGGAATCTCGAGGGCCATTCGTCCGGCCCATACCATGTGGGACGGCGACTACGTTTTCGCCCTGTCCACCGGCCAAGGCCCGGAAGTGGACGAGACCGTGGTCGGGGTCCTGGCCGCCGAGGTTCTGGGCCGGGCCATTGCCGAAGGGGCCAAGGCCGCGGTGACCGTGCCCCGCCAATCCGAGGTCGTGCCCGAGATGCCGGCCTACCGGGACATGCGCCGGCCGTGATCCTCGACGCCCATACCCATCTCTTTCCCCCCCGGGTCCGCCAGGACCCGGCCCGGTACGCCACGCCGGCCGAACCGGTCTATTCGGCCATGTACGGGACGCCCAACGCCCGAACCGTCGACGCGGAGGGGCTGATCCGGGCCATGGACGAGGAAGGCGTGGACCGGGCCGTGACTTTCGGCTTCCCCTGGTCCTCCGAGGACACGGCCCGGATGCACAACGACTACGTACTCGAGGCCCAGACCCGCTACGCCGGCCGAATCACGGGGTTGGCCTGCTTCGACCCGCTAAAGCCCTGGGCCGAACGGGAGGCGGAGCGGGCCCTGGACGCCGGGTTGCGGGGGCTGGGCGAACTGGCCGTGTACACGGCCGGTTTCGACGACCCGGCCTTGGCCCGCCTGGCCGCCCTGGGCGGCCTCTGCCGAGAACGCGACCTGCCCCTGGTCGTCCACGTCAACGAACCCATCGGCCACGACTACCCGGGCAAGGCGCCTTTGACCATCCGGGAAATCTACGCTCTGGTCCGGGCCTTGCCCCGGACCCGGCTGGTCCTGGCCCACTGGGGCGGCGGGCTCTTTTTCTTTCAGACCCTGAAAAAGCAGGTCCCGGAAGCTTTGGCCGGCGTCTATTTCGACACGGCCGCCTCGCCTTTTCTCTACCGACCCCAGGTTTACGACCTGGCCTTCCGAATTCTGGGTCCGGACAAGGTGCTCTTCGGCAGCGACTATCCCCTGATCAAACCGGGCCGGTACTTCAGGGAGATGGAGGAAGCCGGGCTTTCGGCCGACGCCTTGCGCATGATCAAAGGCGATGCCGCGGCCGCGGTCTTCCGATTTGATAATACCTGAAGCAGCCCCCAGGGAGACGGCGATGTCCGAAGACATATACCGGGATTTACAGGTTCGACTCGATGGATTCTCCTTCGGCTTTCCGGCCGCGGCGTCCGGCGTCGAAATCGACCTGCTGAAAATGCTGTTCACCGAGGCGGACGCGGTCCTGTTTCTGGCCATGTCCCGGAGTCTCGAGACCGCTGAGGAGATCGCCGGACGGACGGGAGACGGCCCGGACGAAATCGCGGTCCGCCTCGAGGACATGACCGGGCGGGGCCTCCTGTTCCGCATGAAAAAAGGGGACCGGGCCCGGTACGGGGCCGTCCCCTTCATGCACGGCATCTACGAGTTCCAGCTCCGACGGATGGACCGGGACATGGCCGCCCTGATCGAAGCCTACATGCTGGAGGCCTTTGGCGAGGCCGTGGTCCGGGGCGCGGCCGGGTTCGTGCGCACCGTGCCCGTACAGCGCATCGTGGATGCCACGCCCCATATCGCCGCGTACGAGGACGTCTGCCGGATACTCCGGAACACGGAAAAAATCGTGGTGGGCGAATGCCTCTGCCGCAAGCAGCAGGCCCTGATCGACCAGGGATGCGGCAAACCCCTCGAAGTCTGTTTCATGTTCGGCGCCATGGGCCAGTTCTACCTGGACCAGGGCATGGGCCGCCGGATCGAGGCCGAGGAGGCGGTCCGGATCATGAAGGAGGCCCAGGAGGCCGGACTGGTCACCCAGCCGGCCACGGCCGCGAATCCGGGCGGAATATGCAACTGCTGCGGAGACTGCTGCGGCGTGCTGCGTTCCCTGAACCGCCATCCCGAACCGGCCTCGCTGGTCTTTTCCAACTACTTTGCCGAAGCCGACCCCGACCTGTGCACCGGATGCGAAACCTGCATCGACCGCTGCCAGATGGCGGCCATTGCCCTGGACGACCAGGACCGGGCCCGGATCGATCTGAAGCGGTGTATCGGCTGCGGGCTGTGTGTCATGAGCTGCCCGGCCGAAGCCCTGCGTCTGGCGGCCAAGCCCGAAGGCCGGTTCCGGACTCCCCCGGCCGACACCCGCGAACAGCAGGTTTTCCTGGCCCGTCTGGTGGGCCGGGACTGACTCGCGTCGGTCTTTGGGGAACCAGCAAGTGAATGCTCCAACGCCTGAAATCGGTGGCTACAGGTAAAAGCGACGTGGTTCCGGAAACGTCCTTTTTCTCGCCACGATCAAGCGGTGTTCTGCCGGGCTTGTTGGATGGCAGCAATAATGGGTGAAAATTTTTATTGAGTGTTGGTGGTGGTTCCCGGGGGAGTGTGAAATAATTTTTCGTAAAGTCGTTTTGAGGGGGACGGGA
>JAHJTB010000022.1 GCA_018830135.1 Pseudomonadota bacterium
CGACGAGGACCTCGACGACCCCGGCCGGATCGCCTACATCAGTCGGGTGGACGAAGCCATTCGCCGGGTCAACGAAGGCAAGGCCGACCTGGCCTGCATCCTCAACCCGACCCGCATGGAACACGTCCAGGACATTGCCGAGGCCGGACTGATCATGCCCCGCAAGTCTACCTATTTCTATCCCAAGGTGACCACCGGTCTGGTCATGAACCTCCTCAATCCTTTCGAGGAAATCGAACCGGCCTGCTGACCGGAATCCCCATGCCTTTTACGGTTTGAAAATCAACCGGCCACCAGGTTAAAATACGAACTGCCTCCGTCCGCCCCATCGGGCGGAGGCGGTCATCACCCGGCGGTTTTTATGGACAAATCCGGTCTACATCCAGACGAGCTCACCCGGGACGCCATCTACCAGGGCCGGCTGACCCTGGTCCAGCCCCGGCACGGGTACCGGTTTTCCATCGACGCCCTGCTCCTGGCCGACTTTGCCCGGGTCAAACCTGGCTGGCACGTCGTGGACCTGGGCGCCGGCGTCGGGGTGATGGCCCTGGCCTTGGCCATGCGCATGGGGCAAGGCCGGGTCACGGCCGTCGAAGTCCAGCCCCGCCTGGCCGAATGCGCGCGGATGAATGCGGAAGCCAATCCCTCCGAGGTCCGGGTCGATGTGCTTGAAACCGACTGGACCGGCCTGGACCGGACCCGGATCGGCGGCCCAGCCGATTACGTGGTCTGCAACCCGCCCTACCGACCCCTGGGGGCCGGCCGGGTCAACCTCGATGGCGAAGAGGCGGCCGCCCGGCACGAGTTCCTGGGCGGCGCTTCGGGTGCGGCCAAGGCCGCGGCCCGGATACTCGATCCCCGGGGCGGGCTGGCCCTCATCTACCCGGCTGCCCGAATGGCCGGCCTGTTCGAGGACCTGCTGGCCGCCGGTTTCGAACCCAAACGCCTGAGAATGGTCCACAGCCGGGCCGGCGAAAGAGCCACCCTCGTCCTCCTCGATGCCCGCCTCGCCGCCGGCCGCGAACTCCACGTCGAACCGCCGCTGCACCTTTATGAGGCAGGCCAGAATTATACGGAGGAGGCACAGGCGATTCTGGCGGGGGAGAGTAAGGGAATAATTGGGGGTGAAATGCCGGATCAAGCCGTGAATGTCAGACCATGAGTGACAGGGTTAAATCCGCTTGACAGCCAAAAGCCAGTAGACTACTATGAATTGAGAATAAAAATATATAAGATATTCGGTGGGTTTGGTAATAAATTGTATATTGGAAAAAGCCAGAAGTTATTTAGTCTGGGCGAGAGTCTATTTCAAAGGCTGAATGTCATACCGGAGGCTGGAATCAAGGATCGTGCGGGAAGGACCTCCTAGTTTAAGATGAATATAGCATCACATAAAGTAAATTTGTCCGATGAAATCAGATCTCGGCTCCCCTTAGAACTGCATAGCCTTGAGAATCCCCAGAAAGACTTGCCACGGATAGCAAAAACCCCCGACCTTGTTCGAAAAATTGAATTAAGCGTCAAAGAGTTATCTACAAAACATGACCTTAGATTCGGCGACGCCTGTAAGATGGATTTTCTTGAAAATGAAAGCCTGCACCTTGTATTGACCTCTCCGCCATATTGGACACTAAAAAAATACCCTGAATCCAGTGGTCAATTGGGACTGATAGAAGGATATGATGAATTTCTAGTCCTGTTAGATCAGGTTTGGAACCACTGCTATCGGGCCTTAGTTCCTGGAGGGCGCTTAATATGTGTGGTAGGTGACGTTTGTCTCTCCAGACGTAAAAACTCAGGAAGGCACACAGTTGTGCCCCTCCATGCCTCAATTCAGGAAAGATGCAGAAAGATAGGTTTTGATAACCTTGCTCCGATCATATGGAATAAAATTGCAAATGCTTCTTACGAGGTCGAGGGTGGCTCTGGATTTCTTGGTAAGCCTTATGAACCAAATGCAGTGATTAAGAATGATATTGAATTTATTTTGATGGAGCGCAAGCCTGGTGGTTACCGTAAACCTTCGGTCGAGACAAGACTGCTAAGCCTGATTTCAGATGAGAATCATAAGAAATGGTTCCAGCAAATTTGGACAGGACTAACCGGGGCTTCAACCAAAAGACACCCAGCCCCATATCCCATGGAATTGGCAGAGAGACTAGTTAGAATGTTTAGCTTTGTTGGAGATACTGTCTTGGACCCTTTTATGGGGACAGGTACGACTTGCGCTGCTGCGGCATTATGGGGACGAAATAGTATAGGCATCGAGGTTGAACCCAAATATTTTGAAATGGCTTACCAACGGGTTAGTGAACTTACCGCCGGGCTTTTTTCTGCGGCTAAAGTTAATGCCATTAGGATGAAGTCATAATGGGAGAATTGGAACAGAAGGTTGGACGGGCGATCCGGCATTTTTGGCGTACACGGGAAGTCCAAGAGGCAAGGCAGGGTGGCACAGACAAAGACATGGATCGTGGATATCGCTCTGCGGTCACGGGTGGTGCCCAACTTGATGGCTTTGCTGACCTGATCCGAGAGCTTCTAGTTGACAATGGAATTGAGGATTCAGCGATATATAGGAAGAAAGATGTTGTATTGCCTGGTTTTTATCGTCCAACAAAAGAGTGGGACCTTCTTGTGGTTATTAATGGAACATTACTTGCGACCCTTGAATTTAAATCACAAGTAGGACCATCTTTTGGCAACAATTATAATAACCGTACTAAAGAAGCTCTTGGGAGCGCAACCGATATATGGACTGCCTATCGAGAAGGGGCATTCCAAGAGTCCCAGAAGCCATGGATCGGATATTTTATGCTTTTAGAGGAAACTCAGAAATCACTTTCTCCTGTCGGAGTCAAAGAACCTCATTTCCCTGTGTTTGAGGAGTTCAAGAGTGCCTCCTACGCCAAGCGTTATGAGATTTTTTGCAAAAAGTTGGTCAGGGAAAGGCTTTACGACGCAGTCTGTTTTATTCTTTCTGATAAAACGGAAGGCCTTAATAATGGTAGGTTTAAAGAACCTTCTCCCGAGTTGACATTCAGAAGATTTGTTGAGTCACTGACAGCAAGAGCTCTCGCTTTCAGTAAGTACAGTGACAAAGCTTAATTCGCCTACCATATCGGGACGGCATAATCGTCCTACTCATCCCCCCCGAACCGCTGACGCGCCAAAAGGGCGGCGAGTTGTTTTTTCAGCTTCGGGTCTTTGACGGAGGCGACGGCGGATATTAGGGCCTTGGTGGGACGAGGGAGGGCGGAAGGTGCGGGCTTCTGGTCGGTTGAGGTCTGATCCGGGTCTGTAGGCCGGGTGAGTTGGCCGGCCCGGAAGACGATCTCCTTGACCACGGGGGCGCCAAGGGCCTGGTTGATTTTTTCGATGAATTCCGTCTTGAAGTACCCGAAGCGGTCGATCCAGACCGAGCTTTCCACGATGACGGTCAGGCGGCCGTCCTTGATGGACTCGGGCTTGGATCGGCCGGCATTGTAGGCCCCGACCGCCTGTTCCCAGACCGTGAAGACCTTGACCGTCTCCCGGGCCAGGCCCAGGAAGCCCCGGTCCATGGAGTCGGAGATGATGCTGCCCAGCGGGGTCAGGTTACTCGGCGGGCGGCGGGTCATTTCACCTCTCGCGGGTATAAGGGCCGGCCTCAGGCCAGGGCCTCATTGACCGCCTGTTTCAGTTGCCCCCAAAAATCGTCCAAGGTGGTCCGCTGGTACCCGAGCTGGGCTTCGGACTCGTCCGTATCGTACCAGTTGAGCCAGCCGGGGCGGTCCAGATAGGACATTTCGTCTTCCGGGATTTCCATGATCTCGCCCCAGCGGGTCACGTATTCCCGGCCGGTGATCTGCCAGGTGGGGCCTCCGGCGATGATGAGGGTCTTGCCAAAGGCCTGTTTTTTATCCACCAGGGCGACCATGGCCCGGACCAGGTCGTCCAGGACCACCAGTTCGATGCGCTGGTCGGGCTGGAAGGGCCAGGGTTCGGGCGGGTCGAGGAATTCCGGGATGGCGATGGCCGAGATGCGCAGGTTGACCCAGGGCAGGCCGGATTCGGCCAGGACGCGCTCGGCTTCGACCTTGCTCGCGGCATAAATGTCGTTGGGATTGACCGGATCGCCGGGCGTGATGCGTTCGGCGCGGCCGCTGGTATCGCCGTAAACCGAGATGGACGAGGCGAAGACCACGCCGGGGGCGGCTCCGGAGGCCTGGGCGGCCTGGAGCAGGGTCCGGGTGCCATCGACATTGATGCGGAAGGTCCGGTCCCGGTCCGCTTCGCTGGCCGGGGGCAGGATGGCGGCCAGGTGGAAGATCAGGTCCACGCCGTCCAGGGGCGCGGCCAGGGCGGCGGGGTCCATGATGTCGCCGCGGAAGACCCGGCCGTTTTGCAGTTGATCGGCGAAACCGAAGTCGCAGGCGGGCAGGTCCAGGAGGCGCAGGGCGTGGCCCTGGGCGTCCAGGGCCGTGGCCAGGGTCCGTCCGAAGTTGCCCGCGCCGCCGGTGATCAGGATATCGGCCATGTTCCTCCCTCTCGATGCGTCACGCCCGGACGCGTCATCCTCCGGGCAGGAAGGGTATGATTTTGATGTCCTCGTTTTCCAACAGAGGGGTTTCCCGGGCCTCGTGGTCCCGGCCGGCGCCCACGACCAGGACCTGGGCCTTGAAAAACCGCTTTTCATGGTCCCAGATGCGCGGGTGGAGTTTGTCTCCGAACCGGCTTCCGATATCGTCGAGGAGGTCTCCGTACGTGGCCTTGTCGGGCAGATCGAATTCGACGGTGGGCCGGCCGATGAATTCGGCCAGCGGCCCCAGAAACATGACCTTGACCTTCATTGGCGCTCCCTTCCCGGCTCCGGGGTTCAGGTCATGATGACGGTCCGGTTTCTCAGGCCCACGACCAGGGCTTCGGACGAGTCGGCGAACTGCTGGGTCATGGCCGTCATTTCATTGATACCTACGCCTTCCCGGGCGTCTTCCCAGGCTTCGGCCACGTTTTCGGCCGCATCCTTGATGGGGAAGGCCAGGTTGGTCCCGTTCTTGGTGCGCAGGGTGGCCTTGTCCTTGACGATCTCCAGGCCGTCGACGGCCTTGGTCAGTTCGGCCGACCAGGCGGCGGCATCGTCCTGATTCGAATTTTTGACTTCAGCGAGAATCTTTTTCCCGATTTCCAGGGCCTGGGCGACCAGGTCTTTTCCGTTCACGATACACCTCTTTGCCTCGGGGACCGGGCCGGCCCCCTAGAATTCAGGCTTCATTCTACCAATCTTTGTCGAAGATGGGTAGGCCCAATCGACCGGGGCTTCGGGGGCCAAACGAGACGGCCGGGGGACGGAAGCCCCCCGGCCGTTTTCCGGTTTTCGATCAGACGCCCAGGTGGTCGGCGATTTCGGGCAGGCCGAGCCAGGTCAGGCGTTCCCGGGTCGGGATGCCGTTTTCATTCCAGCCGCGCAGGGCATAGTATTCCTGGAGCTGGAACTCGAGGTCCGCGGCCTTGCCCGCGGCCCCGCCGTCCGGCAGCGGGGTCAGGAGGCGCTTGGGCAGGGTGTCGTCCTTTTTGGATATCCCCTCCCGGCAGGCAAAGGCCCGTTGGAGATTGGTCAGCCGCTCGCCGACCTGTTGAATGGTCGGGGAGCTGTGGGGCAGACCGGCGGTGATGCCCAAAAGGATGCCCATGGCCGAAGGCGGCATGGCCATGCCGGCGAACATGCAGATGGACAGGGAGTTGAGCACGTTGGCCATGTCCTGGGAGACCTTGGCCGCCCGGCCCTTGCCCTTCTTGTCGTGGCGGCCCTGCTTGTAGGTCAGGCCGGCTTCCGGGTTGATCACGGCCAGTTCCACGGTATACGAGCCGCCCTGGACGTGGCAGGCCCCCCGGGGGCCGGTGGCGTAGTTGACGGCCAGGCTGAAGTAGCACCTGGGGTCGTGCATGGGCACTTCCAGGCCCTTGACCTGAATGGCGTACTCTTCCGAGCCCTTCCCGATTTTTTGCGAGGCGGTCCGGGACCCCTGGGCCAGCAGCGCGCCGAACCCCTCGACCCGGCACATCTGCTCGACCATGGCCAGGGCCCCTTCCACGTTGCCCCAGCCCAGTTCGACCCCGCCGGTGTCCGCTTTGGTGATGGCCCCCTTCTCGAAGGCCTCGGTGGCCCAGGCCAGGGTGCAGCCGGCGGAGATGGTGTCCAGCCCGGCCTTGTTGCACAGTTCACCCATCCAGGCCACGGCCTTGAGGTCGTCGATCAGGAGCATGGAGCCGAAGCTGCCCAGGGTCTCGTATTCCGGGCCCGGCCCTTCATACTTGAACCGGCCGTCCGGGATTTCCACCCAGCGGGCGCAGCGGATGGGGCAGTTGTAGCAGGCGCCGGCGTGGGGCTTGAGGATTTCCTTGGCCATGCGCGCCCCGCCGATCTTGACGTAGGAATCGCCGTCACCCCACGTGCCCTGCTGCCAGTTCTTGGTCGGCACGTCGCCCGCGGCCCAGCTCATGTCCATGCTGAAGGCCGTGCCCCACTTGGTGAAGAACTGGGCGAAGGGGTCGGCCTCGACGCCCTTGACCACCTCCTTGGTCATCATGACCAGGAACTCGTCGGCCAGGACTTCGATCTTCCCGGTGCCCAGGCAGGCGATGGCCTTGAGGTTCTTGGAACCCATGACCGCGCCCAAACCGCCCCGGCCGGCGGCCCGCCCCTCGTCGTTCATGACGCAGGCCAGGGGGGCCAGCTTTTCGCCGGCCTTGCCGATGCAGGCGATGCGGGTCCTTTTTTTGCCCAGCTTTTCCTTGAGGGCCTCCTGGGTCTCGTACGAGTCCTTGCCCCAGAGGTCCGAGGCGTCCTTGATGGCCGCGCCCTCGTCGGTCAGTTCCAGATAGACCGGCTTGTCCGACTTGCCTTCGAAGATGATGCCGTCGTACCCGGTCTTTTTGAGTTCCACGCCCCAGAAGCCCGAGGAGGTCGCCGTGGTCAGAAGGCCGGTCAGGGGAGACTTGGCCCCGACGACCCAGCGGCCCGAGGTGGGGAAGCGGGTGCCGGTGACCGGGCCGGTCATGAAGATCAGCTTGTTGTCCGGCCCCATCGGGTCGATTTTGGCCGGGAGCTCGTCGTACAGGAAACGGGTGATGAAGCCCGCCCCGCCGATGTAGTTCTGAGCCATGGCCGGATCGACGTCAAAGGACGAGGTCGATCCGTCGGTGAGATTGACTCGCAGTATCTTGCCCATATACCCGAAACCCATGGTGTCACCTCCTACGGCTCTCTGACGTCTTCAAGATCGACTTCGTCCTTCCGCTTGAAGCCGCCGGGCGGATAGATGTCGCCCTTCTTGGCAAAGGGCCGCCCCAGCTTGGCCCCGGCCGGGACCGTGGTGAAGAGGAAGGGCGTGGCATCCTCGAGCGGTTCGACCTCGATCAGTTCGAACTGGCGGGTGCCCATGCCGATCTGCTGGCCCACGTTGGGCTGGATTTCCTCGCTGACGCCGATGAAGGAACCGCAGGCGGCGAACTTGGGTACGCCCGGGTCCATGGCCCCCTTGGCCATGGCGATGGAATCCGGCATGCCCGCCGACTCCTTGGCCTTCCGCAGGCAGGCCGAGTCGATGGCCACCGGGTCCATGGAGGCGAACAGCCCCAGGTTGGGCACGATGGGCCGGTCGCTGTAGTTGACGCAGTCGCACCAGGGCGAGATGTCCAGGGCCAGGCTGATGTACCCGCATTTCTCCGGGCCGACGGCCTTGGTCGCGGCCAGGGCCGAATCCACGATGGCCGCGGCCGTGGCGTCGAAGTAGTCGTCCGGCAGAAAGCCCACGCCGCACATGGTCACCACGGGCACGCAGGCCAGGCAGCCCCGGCACTTGTCCCGATGGAACAGCACCGTCTCGTCCGTGTGGACGATGGCCCCGTAGGGACACAGATGCAGGCAGACCTGGTACTCCGGACACTCCTCCTTGGCGCAGCGTTCCGGCATCCAGGCCCGCGTGTTCAACCCGTACTTGGGATGGCCGCCCAGGTGCAGGTTCAGCTTGCCCCGCTTCGAAGCACAGCCCACGCCGATGTTCTTGAGGGCCCCGCCGAACGTGCCCATGGGATGCCCCTTGAAATGGGTCAGGGCGATCATCACGTCGGCCAGGGCGATGCCCGTTGCGATGTACTGCTCCTTGAGGATAAACCCTTCGGGCAGATCGATGCGCACGTCGTCCGTGCCGATGTACCCGTCCGCGATGACGATGGGCGCGCCCAGGGCGTCCGGAGTGAACCCGTTGCGGGCCACGCTCTTGAGCAGATCCAGGGCCGTGGACCGGGAAGGGAAGGGGGAGTAGGGCAGGGTGGTCGTGTCCACGACCATGGGGTCGCCCCCGAGGCCCTTGATCTTGTCCACCAGCGCCCGGACATAGACCGGCCGCAGGTAGGCCGTGTTGTTGAACTCACCGGTATGGATCTTGATGGCGACCACATCCCCGGGCGATACCAGTTCGTTGAGCCCGGCCGCGTCGAACAGGGTCAGCATCTTGGCCACCAGGCTCGTCTGGTACGACGATGATCGGTCATTCATCCAGTAGACCTTCGCCATGCTCCAACCTCCTTCCACCTTCGTGGTGACATGTTAAAAATGTTGAATCCAGCCAACCGAATCGGGAGACTACGCCCCGCCGCACGACAGCCCGGACCGGCTGATCGGCGCCGGAGCCAAAAGCCGCGACGGTATTATGTCAAGCTTGATATATTTAACCCGTTGAAATCTATGGAAATAATAACCAAGCCGCCTGAGACTGTCAACTGAATTCTCGGGCGAAATCCAACCACGCCTTGATTCGGGGCGGTCCCGGTTGGCGGAAATGGTTGCGTTGAAATTTCTGTCAGCCCGTTTGGTTCAATGGAAAGTGGAGACCATGGGGCGCCCCTCACGGTCCGCCATTCGAAAGAAGCCGGGGGCCGGGCCCGCGGCCGTCAGGGGCGGGACTTGCCCGGGGCCGGGCGGTCGTGATATTCAGGAAGAAACAAAGGAGATCGGAACATGCATCCTCCGTCGGCGTTGCGCCAATCGCCCTGGCTTTTCGAAAACCATGCCGGGCTGGCCGGGCTGGCCTGGACGCCCCTGGTCAAGGCCCCGACGCCGGTCCAGCGCCTGGACCGGGTCGGTTCGACCCTCGGCCGGGAGATATGGATCAAACGGGACGATCTGACCTCGGATGACTACGGCGGGAACAAGCCTCGCAAACTGGAATTCATTCTCGGCGATGCCCTGGCCAAAGGGAAAAACACGCTTTACACCGGCGGCGGGATCGGCACCAACCATGGTCTGGCCACGGCCCTGTACGGCCGCAAGCTGGGCTTTGACGTGGTGTTGTGCCTGTTCGACCAGCCGGTGACCGAGCACGTAAGGAAATGCCTCCGGCTGTATCATGCCTGCGGCGCGGAGATCGTCCCGGCCGGGTCCCTGGCCCGCTTCGTCCTGCGTTACTACCTGATCGACCGGGTCCGGAGGGCCGGGGCCTATTTCGTTTATCCCGGCGGGTCGAGCCCCGTGGGCGTCCTGGGATACGTGGACGCGGCCCTCGAACTGGCCCGGCAGATCGAGGCGGGAGAAATGCCGCTTCCGGGCGCGATCTTCGTCCCGGCCGGCACCTGCGGCACCAGCGCCGGCCTGCTCCTGGGCCTCAGAATGGCCGGCCTGGACACCGAGGTGGTCGGGGTCAAGGTCGCGTCGAATATTTCGGCCAACCCCAAGGCCACCTTGAACCTGGTCCGCGGAACCCAGGCCCTGATGAGGCGATACGACCCGTCGGTTCCAGCCTTGGATTTCCGCCTCGAGGACGTCCGCATGGACTTGGATCATTTCGGTCCCGGATACGGCTGGCCCACGGATGCGGGGCGGGCCGGCCGGGCGCTCATGGCGGACGCCGAAGGGATCGACCTGGACCTGACTTACACGGCCAAGGCCTTTGCCGCGCTTCTGGACCGGGCCCGGAAGGCCGGGGACGACCGGCCGCTCCTGTTCTGGAACACCTTCAACTCGATCGATCTGACGGCCCTGGCCCGGGACGTGGACTACCAGGACCTGCCCCGGGCCCTGCACCGGTGTTTTACCTGCGAACTGACCGACTGACTGCAACCAGGAGGAGAACATGGACGATCTGACGCGGGAGAAACGAAACGGGTTCGATTTCGAGTACCTGATGGACGTGCCCGCACAAAAGGAGGCCCTGGGGGAGACGTTACAGACACCGGGATTCGGACTGGCCGCCCAGTTGTTCGCCGCCACGGCCCGGGCGGTCATCGAACGGCTGGGCCCGGAAAAGGGCGAAGCGCTTCTGAAGGAGGCGGTCGAGTATTTCGGCGAGCAACGCGGCCGGCGGATCGCCGAACGGGTCCGGGCCCGGGGCCTGCCCCTGACCTTCAAGAACTGGCTCATCCATTCGGACATCGATTCGACCCGGAACTTCCATCCCGAACCGGAAGTGACGGACGGCGACCTGGTCGTCAGGGTCGGCCGCTGCACCTTTTTCGACGCGGCCCGTGAGTGGGGCCTGGAGGATTATGCCGGCGTTTACTGCCGGTACGTGGATTTCGCCATTCTGCGGGGTTACAACCCGGACGTCAAGCTGGTCCTCCAGGACCGGATGGCCACCGGAACGGACCACTGCATCTTTCGCTACATCATGAAGGAAGGGAACCGTTAAGGCCTCCAGAAATGTCTAAATTTAATCATCGTTTTGTCGACAAAACGGACCTGCTTACAGTGGCGGATTGTTCGCGCTTTATGAAACCAACATAGTTGGATTTGCGTCGATCCATACTGGCCGAAAAAACCGCCGATTTTTTTTAAAAAACTCACTTTTCCACTGGGTTCTGGTCAAATATAAATTGACAGCCAGGCAGGCCCATGTTAAAGATCAAAACAATATTATCGTAACAACTTTCAGGGCGCGATACGCTGGGTTTTTTGTCTGGGTGTTCCTCCGCGGGGTCGTTCATCCTAACCCGGGTTTCTCACCTGCTTCCTGCCGCGGCCGGGAAATTCTTGCTGTAACGATCGTTGCGGAGATTTTGGTCCTCGATATATCGCACTGATATGCCCGGGGCCAAAATCTCCTCCAACTTCGCGTTTCGCTAATGATTTCTCGACCTCGCCACGGAACCCGGGGAGAAATCCGGGCAAGGTAATTCGACGGCGGAGCTCGGAACGGGTGGAAGTGAAGGGGCGGGCCGATTTTTGATTATAAACGAAACCGTAATCGCCTATGTGGCGCGTTCCAAGTCAATGCCTGATTTACTCATTCATTCTGGCAACCTTGAATCCAAGCAACCTGAACCAAATCCGGCCAAAGAAGTGTTTAAAAAGAAAGATCAGTTACGTATCTGCATGGAAATGGCCAATTCGCGACCTTTGAAAAAGATTGAGTTTAATTCGAGATAAAATGGGGATAAATTCATAACTGTAGGAATATACAGAAAAGTTTAGACGATTCCCAATTGAGTCCGACAAAGAAATCCGGAAAAAGATGATTTTTTGCAGAGACATCGACAAGAAAGAAAGGAAGGAGTGTATGAAGATCGTCATCACGTCTGATACGCATTTCGGGGATCCGATGGGGCGCCTGGTCGAAAAAAACGCTGACGCTAATCTCGTCAAGGGAAGCAAATATGCCGCGTTCAAAGAGGCTGCGGGAACAGGCAACGATTACCTGATTCTCCTAGGGGATGTCCTGGACTTCTCTATCAGCACCTACCAGGAGGCCTTTGAAACGGCCCGGGTGTTTTTCAATGAAATCAAAAATGATAAAATCGCCAATGAGATTATCTATGCGCCGGGCAACCATGACGCCGACCTGTGGCACACGGTCGAGTATCAGGCCAACATCATCAATCAGATCGAAAAAGGCAACCCGCCCCGGCCTTTCCACCTTTCCCTGCCCGGCATCATCGACGATCGAAAGGACAGCCCGTCGGCCGGTTTCACCCTGCCGGGAGTGACTAAACAGACAAGTGGAGGGGGAGCCCAATACGCGGGCCTGTTCCTGGATCACATCACGAATCCATCCACCCCCTTCAATTTCGTTTATCCCAACATCTACATGGTCACGGACCAGGAGTCCGTGTTGATGACTCATGGACAGTATCTGAGCCCATATTGGTCCTTGGGTTCGGAGTGGGCGCCTCGGATCGCCACGGAGGAAGACCTGCGGATCGGCGACGCCCTGGACCTGGCTGAAATGGTAGGAATGAACTTTCCCTTGTCACAACTGGCCTGTTCCGGGATCGGGCAGGCGGGGCCTTTGACTCGTGTGGCCCGCCTGGTCCAGCGGGACATCAAAGACAGGAAGATGGGGCGTATCGAAAAATACCTGGACCGCCTGGAGGCGACGGTAGACGAAATGACCCGCTACCCCTGGTACAAGCAGTGGATGGAGTGGTTGACGGACAAGGCCTCGGAGGCCATCAAGAAGCTGGTTTTGCACGTATTCGAAAATATGGAAGAGGCTCGGTTCAATGAGGAGTTCATCTACAAAAAGGAGGTACGAGAGCGGTTCGACAGATTTTACCAGGCCAGCCTGAACGAAATCGGATTGCTCAACAGGAATTATCACTACGACTTGACCACTCCCAAGTTCGTGATTTTCGGGCACACGCACGAGCCGACAGCCTGGGGCGATCCGACGGCCCCCTGGACGAAGCCGGCCACCGGCGGCGGACTGACGCCGGTGACCCTGTACAACACCGGCGGCTGGCTGGACAAGCTCGATGAAAACGGCCGGCGTGTCTTCTGCGGGGCCGAAGTCTTTCTCTACCAAACGAGCAGGGGATTCAGTTCGGTCAGGGTGAGTTGAGCAAGGCGGAGGGATTGCAAGACGCCCGACCCGGCCTGATGGTTATCGTTTCTTTTTACGGCCGCTCTTTCGCCTCGCCGGGCGGTGTGATGTCGCCTTGGCCTGATTTTCGCCGGTTTCGACCACATTCCAATGCGAAGGGACCGGGTTGCGGTAGATTCGCCACAGCCAGCCGAAACCGAAGAGGGCCGCGGGGATGGAGAGCAACTGGCCCATGGTCAGGGGGAAGGCGTCGGGCAGGGCCTGGTGGGCCTTGAAGAACTCGACTACGAAGCGGCCGGTGAAATAGGCCGCCCCGAAGGTGGCCGTGATGGCGCCTCGCGGCCGCTTTTCGCCCCCCAGGCGGCGATCGACCCATAGGAGCAGGCCCAGGACCGCCAGACCCATGGCGGCCTCGTAAAGCTGGGTGGGGTGCCTCAGGGGGGCTTCGGCCGCCGGGACCATGTCGTAGCGCGGAAAACGGACGCCCCAGGTCCCGTCGGTGGGCCGGCCCACGATTTCGGAATTGAAGAAGTTGCCGATACGGACCAGGGTCGCGGCCAGGGCCGCGGAAAAGCAGAAGCGGTCCAGACATTCCGCATAGGACTGGCCATGGCGCCGGGCGTAATACCAAATGGCCAGCAGCAGGCCGATCGTGGCCCCGTGGCTGGCCAGCCCCCCCTTCCAGACCTCGAGCACCCAGAGGGGGTTTTGCAGGGCGTACCAGGGTTCATAGAAAATGACATGGCCCAGTCGCGCGCCGACAATGGTCCCGATCGCGCCGGGAAAGACCATGGCCGCCACGTCGTCGTCCGTGCCGCCGGCCCGTTTGACCTGCCAGAGAAACAGGAAATAGCCGCCCAGCAGGACGCAGGAGAACAGCAGCCCGTAATATCGGAGTCCGACAACCCCGCCGATCCGCCAGATGATCGGATCGATGTCCCAGATCAGTTTCATGCGCGTTCCGCTTGGCGACGTTGGAGCAAGGATAGACCGGGGGGCGCGGCCTGTCAAGGCGGCCTCTCGTGAACTTTCCGAGTCAGACAGGGTGGGGCCGCCCGGTCGCGGCCTCCGGAACCGGCATGCGGACCCGTGCGATATCCGGGTGACTCTTCATTGGTTGGTGGCATCGTAACACCGCCCTGTCGCGGCCTTTATCCTCAGGA
>JAHJTB010000023.1 GCA_018830135.1 Pseudomonadota bacterium
CTCTTCCCAGGCCGCGCCGTCTCCGTGGTTGAGATGACGTTGCAGCAGTTCCCCCACGCCGGCGTAGGAACGAGCCGGGTCCAGGCGGGCCATGCCCAGAGGCGGACCGCCGGCATCCGGTTCGCGGCGACCCAGCGGTGAATCCAGGACTGGCGGTCGAGAAGGGCTCATCGGATTCCCCCGTTGAAAGGACGGATGACTATTGAACCCGGATTAGGCGGTTGGGTTCGTAGCGAGGCGTCGAAATGCTCAGCCCGGATCTACCCGGAGCCAGGCCTCGACCTTGGCCACGTCGTCCGGGGTGTCCACCTCGGGCGAGTCCAGATCGGTCAGGACGACCCGGACCCGAAATCCGTGTTCCAGGGCCCGGAGTTGTTCGAGCTTTTCGATGTTTTCCAGCCGGCCCGAGGGGAGGGCCACGAACCGGCGCAGGAAGGCGGCCCGGTAGGCATAGATGCCCAGGTGTTTGTAATAGGCCGTCGGACCGCCCGCCTCCCGGGGCCAGGGGATGGGGGCCCGGGAAAAGTACAGGGCCAGGCCGCGATCGTCGAAGACGACCTTGACGTGATTGGGGTCCTGGATTTCGTGTGGGTCGGCGGTGGGAATGATGGGCGTGGCCATTTCCAGGTCCGGGTCGTCGAGCAGGGGCCGGATGACCTGGGAAATGAGCCGCGGGTCGAAGACGGGCTGATCGCCCTGGACGTTGACGATGACGTCGTCCGGCCCGGCGCCCAGGACATCGGCCGCCTCGGCCAGGCGATCCGTGCCCGAGGGGTGGTCGGTCCGGGTCATGATCGCCTCGCCGCCGAAGGCCTCGACCGCCTCGAAGATGCGGCGGTCATCCGTGGCTATGATCACGCGGTCCACGCCCTCGGCCAGACGGGCCCGGTCGTGGACGTGCCGAATCATGGGCCGGCCGGCGATCAAGGCCAGGGGCTTGCCCGGAAACCGGGTCGAACCGTACCGGGCCGGGATGACGACCAGGACCTTCATTTCGGTCTTAGAGGACCCGGGCGGCCAGGTCCGTAGCGCTCATCAGCCGCTCGAAGTCGGCCTCGGACATGTTGATGTTGATGGGCCAGACCAGCAGGCGGGACATGATCGCCGCCGTGCGGGGCAGATCGTCCGGGGCGTAGTTCAGCCGCCGTCCGTCCGCCTGCTCGAAGGGCCAGCCCCGGCCGAAGGGCGTCCTTTTTTCGTGAAGCTGTTCCCAGCGGCGATGGTAGTGCCAGGTATTGTCGTAAAAATAGACCGCCCCGGCCTTTTGTTCGGCCAGAACGGCGTTGAAGGCCCGGGCCTTTTCCTCGTCCGGGAGGAAGAAGGCCAGGAAGGTGGCCGTGTCTCCATCCGGGTCGGGCACCTGGCGGAAGGTCACGCCGGGCAGGCCGGCCAGATGGTTCCTGAGGCGGGCCTTGTTGGCCCGCTGCCGTTCGATCATCATGGGCAGCTTGCCGAGTTGGGCCAGGCCCAGGGCGCCCTGAAGTTCCATCATGCGGTAGTTGAAGCCGAAGAAACTGCGTCCCTCGTTGCCCCGGCCCACCGGCCGGTGGTCGTGTCCGTGGTCGTGGTATTCCGAGGCCCGGGTCCAGAGGGTCTTGTCGTTGGTCACGACCATGCCGCCTTCGCCGGTGGTCAGGGTCTTGACCGAATCGAAGGAAAAGGTGCCTAGGGCGCCGAAGGTGCCCAGTCCCCGACCCTTGAAGGTCCCGCCGCAGGCCTGGGCCGTGTCCTCGATGACCGGCAGGTCCCCGGCCGCTTCTACGATCTCGTCGATGCGGGCCATGGAACCGAGCATGTGGACCGGGATGACGGCCCTGGTCTTCGGCGTGCGCCGGTCCCGGACTTCGGCCGGGTCCAGGTTGAGGGTCTCGTCGACTTCGGCCAGGACCGGCACCCCGCCGGCGTCCAGGACCGCTTCCCAGGTGGCGACAAAGGTGAAGCCGGGTACGATGACCTCGTCGCCCGGGCCCAGGCCCAGAGCGGCCAGGGCCACCTTCAGGGCCGCGGTGCCGGAGGAAACCGCCAGGGCTTCTGCCGCGCCGCAGTAGCGGGCGAAAGCCTCCTCGAACTGGCGGACCTTGTAAACGCCCCGGCGCTGGTCGCCGAACTCGTATCGGAAAAGGACCCCGGTCTCGAAGACCTCGAGGACCTCTTTTTTCTCCTCTTCACCAATGACTTCAAAACCGGGCATGTCAGCCTCCTTGGGAAATGATCGCGCCGGCCGGGCCTGGATCGCCGGGCAGCGAGCTCAGAAAGCGGCCTCGTAAACGGCCCGGGCGTCGGCCGGCGTCATGGCCCGGGGATTGTTTTCCATGACCCGGGCCAGAGCCAGGCCCTTGGCCGGGAGGTCGTCCAGGGCCTCGGGGGGCACGTCCAGGGCGGCCAGCCCGTCGGGCAGACCGAGGTCGCTCATGAGGTCCAGGACGGCTTCCGAGGCAGCCTGGGCCTGGTATTTCGATGTCAGTCCCGTGGGGTCCATGCCCATGACCCGAGCGATGGTCGAGAATTTCTCGGGGCTGCCCAGGGCGTTGAAACGCATGACGTGGGGCAGCAGCATGGCATTGGCCAGGCCGTGGGGGATGCCGTAGATCGCGCCCAGGGGATAGCTCAGGGCGTGGACGGCGGTCACGCCGGCGTTGGCCAGGCCCAGGCCGGCCAGCAGGCTGCCCAGGAGCATGTTTTCCCGTGCGGGCAGGTTGCGGCCGTCGGCCACGGCCAGAGGCAGGTTGGCCGAGATCAGGCGGATGGCCTCCAGGGCGACGAGATCGCTCATGGGATTGGCCTTGACGCTGGTGTACGACTCGACGGCGTGGCAGAGGGCGTCCAGCCCGGTGGTGGCCGTCAGGCCGGGGGGCAGGGTCAGGGTCAGGACCGGGTCCAGCAGGGCCAGGTCCGGAAACATGAAGCGGCTGTTGATGCCGCCCTTGATCTTCGAGGCCCGGGTGGTGAAGACCGCCGTCCAGGTCACTTCACTTCCGGTCCCGGCCGTGGTCGGGACCATGATCGTGGGCAGTCCGGGACGGGGCACCAGGTTCACGCCGACGTAGTCGGCGGCCCGGCCGTCATTGAGGGCCAGGACAGCCGCGGCCTTGGCCAGGTCCATGGCCGAACCTCCGCCGATGCCGACGACCAGATCGCAGCCCGCCTCGCGGGCCCTGGCCGCGGCCGCATCCGCTTCGGCGGGTTCGGGTTCCTGGGTGAAGTCCTGGAAAAGGACGCACTCCAGACCGCCGGCCTTGAGCAGGTCGGCGGCCTGTGCTTGCAGTCCCTGCCCGGACAGAGAGGGATCGATGACCAGGAGGGCCTTGCGGCCGAACGACGCGGCTTCCGGTTCCAGCCGGGCCAGGGCTCCGCTGCCGAAGACGTATCGGGTGGCGCCGTGAAAATCAAATACCCTCGAACTCATGTTCCCTCCTTAAAATCCGGGTTAAAACCGTTTGGGACCGGAGCATAGCATGGCCCGGGTCCGGAGGCAAATTCTGTTTGAATCCCTGGAGATCAAAGCGCTTATGGTTTTTCAGAAACCGGGCCGGGCCGGATCGTCCAGGTTCTCCGGGCCCATCTCCCGCCGGCCGGCCCCGATTTCCCGGACCATGTCCGCCAGGGCCGCGTTGAGCGGGGTTGGGCGGCCGTGCTCCCGGCCCCGATCCACGACGTACCCGTTGAGGTAATCGATCTCGGTCCGGCGTCCGTGTTCCAGGTCCTGAAGCATGGAGGGCCGGGTCCGGATGAAGGCGGGGGCCGTGGCCTCGAGGACCTGGTGGCGGAAGGCCTCGGCCTCGGGACTGGAATCCGCGAGAAAGGCGGCGTAGTCGAGCCTGCCGCCGGCGCCCGGCTCGACCCGGACGCCCATGGCCTGGGCCACGCCCATGGCCTCGGCCATGATCCGCAGATACGAGCTCCGGCCCCGGGGCTCGCTCAGGAGTCGGCCCACGGTCCAGCCGGTCACGGCCGTGGTCGGGTTGACGCAGCAGTTGTCGATCAGCTTGGCGAACAGTTCGCCCTTGATGTTGTCGGAAATCCGGGTCGGGACCGCCGGGTCCAGGACCGTGCGGACGGTTTCCAGGGCCTCGCGGTCGGGGCCGTCCAGGCTGCCGATGACCATCTCCGTGACGTCGGTCACCTCGATCTCGGCCGGGCCGAGCCGTTCCGCGCTCAGGCGCACCACGCAGGCCACCACGCGGCGGGGACCCAGAATTTCGGCCAGTTCGGTTTCGACCATGCCGTTCTGGAGCGAGACCACCAGAGAGTCGTCGTGCAGGCGGGGCGGAAGTTCCCGGGCCGCGGCCGCGCAGTCCGTGGCCTTGGTGGCCAGAAAAACCAGGTCCAGGGGACCGGTCAGGTCCTCGAGGGAACGGACCGCATGCAGCCGAACATTCGGGTCCTGAACCTTGCCGGACAGATGCAGGCCGGGGGAGGCCAGCCGGTCCGCGACGGCCTGGTGTCTGGCCACGACGACGGGGTCCCGGCCGGCCAGTTTCAACAGGCCGGCCACGGTGCCGCCCACGGCGCCCGCGCCGATAACGGCCAGCCTGATCGGGTCGTCGAACATGAGTCCTCCCTGGCGGGCGAAATCGGACCTCGACGGCCGGTCCCGCCCGGATGGGGTTCAGGCCGGTTCGGCCGTCAGTCCGGTTCGGAGTGCGGGTCGGATTCCGTCTCCGGCGGGGTCCATCCGGATTCGGACGCCGACGGGACGTCGTAGGCCGAACCCCCGAAGACGTCGCGATAGGCCACGGCCACCATGCATATCTGGATGGGCAGGGTCAGGACGACCCCGAGGCCGCACAGGATCGATCCGATCCCGCCAATGACCGCGGCCAGGACGCCGAAGCCCATAAACGGCCAGAAATTGGACCGGACCATGGCGATGCTGGCCATGCCGGCCGCCCAGAAAGGCATGTTTTGTTCCACGATCAGAAAAAGGCCGAACATGAGCAGGGCTTCGGCGGCCAGATAGAGGGCCAGCGAAAGAAGATGCCCGATAATGGGAATGATGTTGAGAATGAGCCAGACGATCAACAGGGCCAGCCCCCAGAGAAAGACGAACAAAAAGGACTGCAGGAACCAGCCGAAGCCTTTGAACACATCCCCGGCCTGGGGCGGCGGGACCACGCCGTCGAGAAGTCCCAGGGCGATGAGGATCAGGCCGGCGGCCATGGGGCCGGCCAGGATGCCGCCGGTGATGGACCCGAGCAGGACGGCCAGGACCGAGGCCAGCAACAGGACCATGAAGTTGTTTTTGTAAAGATTGAAACCTTGACTCAGCCACGCTTCGAACCGGACTTCAGGCCCGTTCATTTCGCCCTCCTTAGCCCTGCGACGGAATCGTCTCCGCCTGGTTAGCGGTTTGGGTCGAATAGGAGTTCGCTGTCGTCTCAGAAGATATTAGGTGGGAACCGGCCCGGGTGTCAAGAGGGGGGGCGGAATCCGGTCTTGCCTTGACGGCCCTCCGGACCGGGTTTAAGATTTCATGGGGTGTCTTGTGCCTTAGGCGTGCCTTATGATTTGATGAATGGAAATGGATTTCGTCCGGACCAATGCGGGCGCGGGGCGGAAGGACGAAAGAGGGGACCGCCATTTTTTGAAAAATCCTGAAATATTGTCGTCGAAACCGGGAGGGCGTGAAATGGGTCTGGAAGGAAAGCGGGTCGCGATTTTGGCCGAGGAGATGTACAACGAGTTCGATCTGTGGTACCCCTACTACCGGCTCAAGGAGGAGGGGGCCGGCGTGGTCCTGGTCGGTTCGAGCGCTTCGGCGACGTATCGGAGCAAGGTCGGCCTGCCGGTGACCGTGGACGCGGCGGCGGACGGGGTCCTGGCGGCCGATTTTCAGGGGCTGGTCATTCCGGGCGGGTACGCGCCGGACCACATGCGACGCAATCCGGCCATGGTCGGCCTGGTCCGGGAAATGGACGCGGCCGGCAAGGTCGTGGCCGCCATCTGCCACGCCGGCTGGATGCTCACCTCGGCGGACATCGTGCGCGGCCGCCGGCTGACCAGCTTTTTCGCCATCCGGGACGACCTGGTCCACGCCGGGGCGCAGTGGGTGGACGAAGAGGTGGTCATCGACGGGAACCTGATTACCAGCCGCACCCCGGACGACCTGCCCGTCTTCATGAAAGCGGTCATTGCCGCGCTGGCCCGGAGTTGAGGTCCGGGGCCGTCATTTCAAAAAGCGGATGGTGACCGGGTAGCGGTAGGCGATCCCGTCGTTGGCCCGGATGGACGCGATGACGACCATGATGAAGCCGAAAACGCCCAGGGCGATCAGAATGAAAGCACCGACCACCACCAGGACCAGCGGGGCGGCGACAAAGGCATAGATCAGCATGCTGATCTGAAAGTTGAGCGATTCCTTGCCCTGGTCGTCGACAAAGGGGTCCTCGTTTTTTTTCAGCAGCCAGATGACCAGGGGGCCGATGACGTTGCCGAAGGGGATGCCCACGTACCCGGACAGGGCCAGCAGGTGGCAGAGCATCCCGTAGGTCTGGGACCGGCGGTCCGATTCGATCCGGTCCTGGGCCTGGTTCATGGCGGTCCCTCCTTTTCGCGACGATGCGGCATTTGACTTTAAGGCTCGATTATATTACACCATGATGGGTTCCATGGCCCGAAAAGAAACGCAAAGGTAATTAGAATCATGGCCAATGTGATAATCGTGGGCACCCAGTGGGGCGACGAAGGCAAGGGCAAGATCGTGGACCTGCTGACGGACAAGGTCTCGCTCGTGGTCCGTTTTCAGGGGGGCAACAACGCGGGGCACACCCTGGTCGTGGACGGCGACAAGTTTATCGTTCACCTGATTCCCTCGGGCATTCTCCATCCCCGGATCAAGTGCCTGGTCGGCAACGGCGTGGTCGTCGATCCGGAGGTGATGATCATGGAGATCGAAAACCTCCGGGCCCGGGGCGTCAAGATCACGCCGGCCAACCTGATGCTTTCGGAAAAGGCCCACCTGATCATGCCCTATCACAAGGCCCTGGACCTGGCCCGGGAGGGGCGCAAGGGCAAGGCCAAGATCGGCACGACCGGCCGGGGCATCGGACCTTGCTACGAAGACAAGGCCGCCCGCAACGGCATCCGGGCCGTGGACCTTCTGGACCGCAAGACCCTGCTGGCCAAGCTGCGGACCAACCTGGACGAAAAGAACTTCGTGCTCGAGAACTATTACGGCGTCAAGCCGCTGAGCCGGGCCCGCATCGCCCGGGAAGCGGCCCGCTGGGCCGAGTTTCTGGCGCCGTTCCTGGGCAACGTGGTCCTCGAGATCGACAAGGCGGCGGAAAAGGGCCGGCACATATTGTTCGAGGGAGCCCAGGGGACCCACCTGGACCTGGACCACGGGACGTATCCTTTCGTCACCAGCTCGAACCCGGTCGCCGGTACGGTCTGTGCCGGGGCCGGACTGGCCCCCGGCCGAATCGACGCGGTCATCGGCCTGGTCAAGGCCTACACGACCCGGGTCGGCGCCGGGCCGTTTCCCACGGAACTCAAGGACAAGGTCGGCCGGCATCTGGGCAGACGCGGCCAGGAGTTCGGGTCGACCACCGGGCGTCCCCGCCGTTGCGGGTGGCTGGACGCCGTGGTGCTTCAGGAGAGCCGGCGCCTGAACGGCATGGACTATCTGGCCGTGACCAAGCTGGACGTCCTGACCGGCCTGGACCAGGTCAGGATATGCAAGGCCTACAAGCTGGACGGCAAGCGCATCGGACACATTCCGGCGGACATCGCCGCCTTTGCCCGTTGCGAACCGGTCTATGAGACCCTGCCTGGCTGGAAGGAAGACATCTCCGAGGCCAAGAGGATCGAGGACCTGCCCGACGCGGCCCGACGCTACCTCGACCGCCTCAGCGAACTGGCCGGCGTGCCCCTG
The DNA here is from genome assembly GCA_018830135.1 of Pseudomonadota bacterium. GTDB lineage: Bacteria > Desulfobacterota > Desulfarculia > Adiutricales > JAGVGV01 > JAHJTB01. Next base: position 7,874 of record JAHJTB010000023.1, read on the forward strand.
GGCGTGGTTTCAGTGGCTCCGGACCGGGAAAAGTCCATCATCCTGCACGATCCCTTTGCCTGATGAAGCCCCGGCGGTCTGGTCCGGATTATTCACGGCCCCAGGTTTCGTTTCCGGCGGGGAAACCGGGGTGAAGCTGTATTTTGATACTGCGAACCCCGGTTGACAAAGCTGGAAGCGAAAGACGGCGCCGCCTCAGGTGAAGAAAACCAAGACTTATTCCGGGAGGAGTCCAGAAAACGCTGACTTCCGGCGAGGAACCAACAACCCGGCTTAACGGGGCTGAACGCTCTTAACATAATTGCATTCATTGGTTTTCTTCATGAATAATTCGGCCTAATCCGCCGGGACGTGGGTGGTGGTCACCTCGGCCAAAAGCCGGTCCGACCGGCCCGTGATCCGGGTCCGGATCACGGTCACCCGGCGGCCGCGACGGACGACCCGGGCCTCGGACCAGACCTCGCCGCCCCGCTGATTGCCCAGGAGCGAGGCGTGAAGGTCCACGGCCAGGGGAAAGCCCTGGCCCTCCGGCCCCAGTTCCACGCTTTCCAGGACCAGGACCGAAGCGGTCACGTCGGCCAGCCAGAGCATGGCCCCGGCCTGAACCAGCCCGTACGGGTTGAGCGCGCCTTCGCCCACGGGCATCCGGCACAAGACCCGGTCCGGCCCCCGTTCCTCGATGAAAAACTCCAGCGCTCCGTTTCGTTTGTCGCTCTTGATGTGTTCCAGCATGTATCCTCCCGGCCGCCGACCGCCGCAAGCCATTTCCTCCGACACCCGACGCCGCGCTTTTCCTGAATTCAGGCGAGAGATACCCTATACCATATTCAGGGACAGGCTGCCCAGGGTCGGAGCCGGGGTTTTTACTGGAGAGGTCCGTAAAGGCGGGTGAATTTTTCCTGATTCCCAAGCTCCCGCTTCCCTCCTTTTCCGCTACGGCGTTGTTTCCCGCCATGGTCGCGTCATGCTGGATAAGGTGTTGAAGCAGAGCTTCAAGGCCAAAAGGCGTTCCCAAGCTGGAGCTTGGGCACGAGCGGCAAAATTTTTATCACACCCGCGCGCCGGTTGACTTTCCCGTGCCGGGTCGGTAGGCTGGTTCCCGATCAAGGCCATATCAACCGTATTTCATGACCCGAGGCCCGCCCGGTTTCGGGAGAACTGAAGGCGGTCCGGTTTCCGGAATGGCGTAAACGGCCGTCCAGGAGGTTGAACGGATGAAGTATGCGGCCCTGCTGTTGATCGGCTTACTGATCGCCGGATGCGGCGCCACCAGGTACCAGCGGATCGGTTCCGAAGGCGGGTACGACGATCAGTGCATAACGGATACCAACTGCCTGGTCTGGTTCAGGGGCAACAGCCAGACGCCATCTGAAAGAGCGATGTTCTATTCTCTGTACCGCTGCGCCGAACTGACCCTGGAAAGAGGCTTCGACTACTTCGTCGTCGAAAGCTCGATCGAGGACCTCCAGAAGAGCGAGTATCACGTCCCCGCCGAATACAAAACCACGACCACGACCGAAGGCAACAAGACGGAAACCAAGACTTCCTTCAGTCCCGCCCGGGTCGAGACCGTCGAAAAACCCCTAGCCAGGATCAGGATCAGCATGTTCAAGGGGGAAAAGCCGGCCGATGCCAAGGAAGCGTATTCCGCCCGCGAGGTCATGCGCAACCTGGAGCCCCGGATCGAGAGATAAAGCGCAGGTTATCAGTCAGGAGCTTCGCGAACTGTAGAGCTTGCAGGCACGGCGCTGGCGAGCCCCGCGCGCCGGTTGACTTTCCCGTACCAGGCCGGTAGGCTGGTCTGCGATCTGAGCCGTACATACCATATTGAATGACGCGAGGCCGGGAGCGGCCGGGGAGGCGGACGATGAGCGGGCGGGAGAAGGGGTACGTGGGGGCCGTGGACCAGGGCACGACCAGTTCACGGTTCGTAATTTTCGATCGTCGGGGGGAGATCGCGGCCCTGGCCCAGCGGGAGCATCGGCAGTACTATCCGCGTCCGGGCTGGGTCGAGCACGACCCGGTGGAAATCCGGGACCGGACCTTCGATGTCGTCCGGGAGGCCCTGGGGCGGTCCGGCATCCGGGCCGGCGATCTGGCGGCCATCGGCGTGACCAACCAGCGGGAGACCACCGTGGTCTGGAACCCCGGGACCGGCGAACCGTACTATCCGGCCATCGTCTGGCAGGACACCCGGACCGACGACATCTGCCGCCGGCTGGCCGGCGGCGAGGGCGCGGACCGGTACCGGGCCCGGGTCGGCCTGCCGCTGGCCACCTATTTTTCCGGCCCCAAGATCAAATGGATTCTGGACAATGTTTCCGGGGTCCGTTCGGCCGCCGAGCGGGGCGAGGCGGTTTTCGGGAACATCGACACCTGGCTCATCTGGTGGCTGACCGGCGGGCCGGGCCGGGGCGTCCACGTCACGGACGTGACCAACGCCAGCCGGACCATGCTCATGAACCTCGAGACCCTGGCCTGGGACCCGGAGATGATCGAGGCCATGACCGTGTATCCGGGGATGCTGCCGGCCATCCGCTCATCGAGCGAGGTTTACGGATATTCGGACCCGGACGGGGTTTTCGGCGAGCGGGTCGCGGTTTCCGGGGACCTGGGCGACCAGCAGGCCGCCCTGTTCGGCCAGACCTGCTTCGAGCCGGGGGAGGCCAAGAACACATACGGCACCGGCTGTTTCATGCTTCTGAACACCGGCCCGGACAAGGTCGATTCCCGGCACGGTCTGCTGACCACCCTGGGCTACCGGATCGGGGACCGGCCTCCGGTTTACGCCCTGGAGGGTTCGGTGGCCATGGCCGGTTCGCTGGTCCAGTGGTTTCGGGACAATTTGGGGCTGGTGGCCGCCTCGTCGGAGATCGAGGCCCTGGCCCGGACCGTCGAGGACAACGGCGGATTGTATTTCGTGCCCGCCTTTACGGGCCTGTTCGCGCCGCACTGGCGAAGCGACGCCCGGGGCCTGATCATCGGGCTGACCCATTACATCGGCCGGGGGCACCTGGCCCGGGCGGTGCTCGAGGCCACGGCCTTTCAGACGCGTGAGGTCTTCGAGGCCATGGCCGCGGACAGCGGGATCGGCCTGAAGTCCTTGAAGGTGGACGGGGGCATGGTGGCCAACGACCTTCTGATGCAGTTTCAGGCCGACCTGTTGGGCATTCCGGTCATCCGGCCCAAAGTGGCCGAAACCACCGTCCTGGGCGCGGCCTATGCCGCGGGGTTTGCCGTGGGGTTCTGGAGGGACCCGGACGAGCTGTCGGCCAACTGGCGGGCGGACCGGTCGTGGGAGCCGGCCATGCCCGAGGCGCGGCGGGCCGAATTGTTCCGGGCCTGGCAAAAGGCGGTCCAGCGGTCCTACGGCTGGTTGGATGACTGATCGGCCGGACTGCGGTCCAGGGTCCGGCGGATGACCCGGGCCAGCTCTTCCAGGGTCAGCGGCTTGAGGACAAAGGCGGCCATTCCGAGACGGCGGGCCTTGCTCTCGGACATGGTTTCGTTGAATCCGGTGCACAGGATCACGGGCAGTTCCGGCCGGATGCGCATGATCTCCTCGCCCAGGCGATCTCCGGTCATGCCGGGCATGGTCATGTCGGTCACGACCAGATCGAATTCATCGGGCCGCTCCCGGAACAGGCTCAGGGCCTGTAGCGGGTCCCGGGACGAAACGACCCGGTAGCCCAACCGTTCCATCAAGGCCCGGCCCAGGTCCGCGATCTGGGCCTCGTCGTCCACGAACAGGATGCGTTCGCTTCCCCGCGCCAGCGGTCCGATCCGGTCCGTCTCCCGATCCACCCGGCCGTCGATGGCCGGAAAGTAGACGTGGAAGGCCGCGCCCCGACCGGGCCGGCTGGTCACACGGATCGCTCCGCCGTGGCCGCGCACGATGCCGTGGACCACGGAAAGCCCCATGCCCGTGCCTTCCCCCGTGGCTTTGGTCGTGAAAAACGGCTCGAAGATGCGCGGCAGGACTTTCATGTCCATGCCCGGACCGTCGTCCCGGACCGTCAGGCGGACATGGGGCCCCGGGCCGAGGCCCTCGGGCTGTTCGTCGGGAGCGATGTCGCCGTCCATCCGGTCCAGGGAGACGTCGATCCGCCCGCCGGACCCGCCCAGGGCCTGGGCCGCGTTGGTGCACAGGTTGATCAGCAACTGGTGAATCTGGGTGCCGTCTCCGAGGATCACCGCCGGCTCGGTCCGGATGTCGGGCCGAATCTCGATCGTGGCCGGAAGGGAGGCCCGGAGGAATCGGAGGGCCTCATCGAGGAGCGGGGCCAGGTCCAGCGGCTTGGGGTCCGTCCGGGCCTGGCGGCTGAAGGTCAGAATCTGCTGGACCAGGTCCCTGGCCCGCCGGCCGGCCTGCAGCACGTTTTCCAGGTTCCGGCGCGGCTTGTCGCCCAGGTCGGGGTTCGTGAGGGCCATTTCGGTAAAACCTAGAATAATGGCCAGAATGTTGTTGAAGTCGTGGGCGATCCCGCCGGCCAGGGTGCCGATGGCCTCCATCTTCTGGGACTGCCGCAGTTGGGTCTCCAGGCGTTTGGCCTCCGAGACGTCCTCAACGATGCCCTGCACGCCCCGGACCAGGCCCTGATCGTCGGTAATGGGCCGGAGATGATAGCGCAGGAAGACCTCCTTGGCCCACTTGCTCGTGTACGGGGTTTCGAAAATTCCGGACTCCCCGTTTTCCAGGCATTGCCGGAAATGCTCGACCACGCCGGACTCGGCCAGAGGGGCGAAGGTCAGCATATTGATGGCCCGGGTCTCCTCCAGGGAGGGGGAACCGAGTATCTCGGCCAGTTTTTTATTCAGGTCCATGATGCGGCCCTGGCGGTCGACCGAGAGGATTCCCAGGGGCGCGTTCTCGACGAGCAGGCGGTACCGGGCCTCGCTGTTCCGGAGTTGAGCCTCCCGGGTCTGGATCGCGTCACTCATGACGGTGAAGTCCTCGGCCAGTTTCTCCAGTTCGGGATAGCTCCGGCCCAAGGGGCGAATCTGGTAGTCGCCTTCGGCAATCCGTCCGGCGTGGGTCATGAGATGTTCCAGCGGGTCGAGGGTCCGCCGGATAATGGCCCGGGCCACAAACAGGGCCGCCAGGAAGACGATCAAGGCTCCGGACAGAAACAGCTCCCGGACCCGGACCACCGGGGCATAGGCCTCCTCGATCGGCTGCAGGACCACGACCAGCCAGCCGGTGCCCGGAATGCCCGCCGCGCCGCCCAACAGGTCCTTCGAGTCATGGCGGTATTGCAGGGTCCCTTCCCAACCGGAAAGCCCCCGCCTGATCAGGCGGTGGTCCTTGACGTTGACCCGTCGGGCGACCATGTCGGCCAGCGGGTGGGCGATCACGGTCCCGTCCCGGTCGATGACCGCCGCGAAGCCCTGGCCGCTGATGGAAACCCGATCGACGATCTGCTTGATCGCGGCCAGATCGATGTAGCCCACGGCCAGGCCGTCTGCCATGGGGCTGGCCAGGGCCAGGGTGACTTCACCGGTCCGGGCCGAGATAAATGTCGTGGACCAGGACGGGCGGCCCAGGTCCAGCGCGGTCTGGACAAAGGGCTGGCCCAGGAGATTGATGTTCTGGTAGTTGGGCGAGAAGGGGGCCATGTGACGCACGCGCCCCTGGCGGTCCAGGACCAGGATCATGTTGAAGAAACGGTACCGTTCCGCCAGGACTCCGATGTAGCGGTTCATCTGGTCCGGTTCGATCAGGCCGGCCTCCTCGGAGACGGACCCGAGCTGTTTGAGCAGGTTCAGGGGTTCCTGCAGGAAAAGCGTGACCTCGCCGGCCAGGGACCGGGCCAGGACGAAATTTTTCCGGGAAATCTCCTGGGTCAGACTTCGGGTCAGGACGTGCATCGTGATATAGCCGATGACCAGGAGCGGCAGGACGCCGATAAAGACGAAAAGGAAGGTCAGGATGTCCCTGAGGGAGAGGCGGAACTTCACGCGCTACTCCACGACTTCGAACTTGCCCTGGCGGACGGTCATGATCGCCCGCCCGCGTTTCGGATCGCCGAAGCGGTCGAAGGTGATCGGTCCGCCCACGGACTCGATCCGGCCCAGGCGCACAATGGTCTCTCTCAATCGGGCCGGGTCGTCGTCCACGGCCAGGGCCTGGAAAAGGACCCGGGCCGATTCATAGCCCAGACGGGCGGCAAAGTTCGGCGGGTGTCCGAAGCGATCGGCAAATCGCTTGTTGAAGGCCAGGTTTTGCGGGGTCTTGACTTCCTGGCCCGTGGACTGGGAAAACAGGACCCCCTCGACGGCCGGCCCCCCGTGCTGGATGAAGTCGTCGGTCATGGCCCAGGCCGAGGAGAAAATGGGAATTTGGGGCGCGATCAGGCGGACGTGCTGGCATATCAGGGCCGCGTCCAGGGCCCCGGCCAGGATGAACAGGCCGTCCGGCTTGTCGGTCAGGGCCTGTTGGGCCAGTTGGGGAAAGGAGACGCGCGGGCCCGAAGTAAAGGTCACGGTCGTAACCAGTTGTCCGCCATGGCCTTTGAGTTCGGCTTGGAAATGCCGGACCATGTTTTCCGAATAGGGCCGGTTGGACAGGTCGCAGATGGCGGCGATCCGGCTCAGATGCATCCGGGACCCGGCCAGGCTGGCCAATTGTTCCGCCTGAAACCGGTTGGGCTGGGTGACCCGGAAAAAGTAGTCGTCCCGGCCGGACAGCTTGTCGGTGCTGGTGGTCGGGCTGATCATGACCATCCGGGCCTGGTTGATCAGGGGCACGGCCGCCACGGACATGCTGCTGGTCATGTGCCCGATGATGGCCGCCACGCCCGCTTCGATCAGCTCCCGGTCGGCCTTGACGGCCGCCCGCGGGTCCTGGCGGTCGTCCTTGGCGATCAGTTCCACCCGGCGGCCATGGATGCCCCCGGTCTGGTTGATTTCGTCCACGGCCAGGATCACCCCGTTCCGGCCGGCAATGCCCAGGTCGGACAGGCGTCCGGTGAGTCCGCCGACAAAACCCACTTTGATCGGTTTGTGACTGTCGCATCCGATGGCCAGGCCGATAAGGAGGCAGACCAGGGCGGCGAAAACGGTTCGGCCCAGACAGATTCGACCCCGTTGCCGCTTGATCCGGACCATCGGCTCCTCCGGGAAAGGCTATCGAGGCTGCCGTCGCGCCGGCCCGTCCGGCGCGGTTCAGATGCGGATCGAACACGTCGCGGGATGGGTATCCGGGTTGGGACCTCTAGGCGCCCTGAAAAAGGAATGAATTGATCCGGGCAATCGCCCTTTTTCGATCATGGACCATGGGCGGGGATAATGCAAGGCGGTTCAATTGCCCGGGCGGTCTTCGGCGGAACTGGGAATCGATGATGGCCGGGGCGGCCAGGATGCCCGGACGCGGGTCTCAGACAGCGGACCGGCGGGCCGCGCCGGCGGCCAGGCCTTTGATGGTCAGGCCCTGGACGACGATGGAAAACACGACCACCACGTAGGTCATGGTCAGGAGGACTTCCCGCCCGCAGCTCTGGCAGAGAGACAGGGCCAGGGCCACGGAAATCCCGCCCCGGAGACCGCCCCAGGTCATGACGCGGACCGCGCCGGGGGAAAAGGGCCGATATTTCCGCATCAGCCCGACGGGCAGGCCCAAGGAGAGCAGCCGGGCCAGCAGGGCGATGGGCACGGCCAGGAGCCCGGCCAGGATATAGCGGGTATCCAGGGTCAGGACCATGACCTCGAGGCCGATCAGGACGAAGAGGACGGCGTTGAGTATCTCGTCGACCAACTCCCAAAAATCGTCCAGGTGTTCCCGCGTGGTGTCGGACATGGCCAGGCGCCGTCCGTGGTTGCCGATCAGAAGTCCGGCCAGGACCATGGCCAGAGGGGCGGACAGGTGCAGGGCATTGGCCAGGGTGTACCCGCCCATGACCAGGGCCAGGGTGACCAGGGTTTCCACACGGTAGTTGTTGACCCGGCGCAGCATCAAATAGGCGGCGTATCCGGCGGCCAGTCCGAAGAGGGCCCCGCCCAGGGCCTCCTTGGCCAAAAGGGCCGCGATGTGGCCCGCGTCCGGCTGCCCCGAACCCGTGGCCGTCTCGAAGAGCAGGAGGAAGATGACCACGCCGATGCCGTCGTTGAAAAGAGATTCGCCGGCGATCTTGGTTTCGAGGCTCTTGGGCACTCCGGCTTTTTTCAGGATGCCGATGACGGCAATGGGATCGGTCGGGGATATCAGGGCGCCGAAGAGAAGGCCGTCGATGTAGCGCAGCCCCAGTCCCATCAGGTGGCTCAGGGCGAAAACCGCGGACCCGACCAGAAAGGTCGAAGCCAGGACGCCGAAGGTGGCAAAGATGGTGATGGCCCATTTCTGTTCGGCCAGGTCGTTGAGGTCCACGTGGAGGGCTCCGGCGAAAAGCAGCAGGCCCAGCATGCCTTCCAGCAGGACCTTGCCGAAGTCGATGCCCCGGACGAAGGCGCCGGCCCCGGCCCGGACGGGGAGGCCCCAGGCTTCCAGGGCCAGCAGGACCAGGGAAACGCCCAGGGACATCAGCACCAGCCCGATGTTCATGGGCAGGCCGAGAAACCGGTCGTTGAGCCAGGCCAGGAGGGCGGCCAGGGTGATCAGGACGGCGATGACATACAGGGGCTCCAAGACGGCCTCCAGAGAAACGGCGGGTGTGCCGGATGGGTTCTTAAGGGCCGGTCCGGCCCGAAGCGATTTCGTACAATCGGTTCAGCCCGTTGCGGAGCACGGCTTCCGCGCCGGGCGGCAGGGCCTCGGCCAGCAGGCGTTCACTGTCCTCGACCCGGGCCATGAGTTCGGGTAAAAAGGATTCGGCGTATTCGGTCAGATACAGCTTGCCGGATCGACGATCGGCCGGGTTCGGTTCCCGCCGCACCAGGCCCTTTGCTTCCAGGCGGTCCAGAATGGACATGACCGTGGCCTCGTCCTTGAAATGGCGCAGGACCAGACCGTGGGCGTCCAGACCCTCGCCGTGGTACAGATGAGTCAGAATTCCGAACTGGGTGATGGTAATATGGTAATCGGCCGCGATCTCGGCGATTCGGTTTCTGATGGCCTGGTTGGTCCGGGCGATCAGATAGCCGATGTGCTCCTGGCTGGACAAACCGGTTCCTCCTGGTTTCCTGGCCAACATGCGTTTCCTTAACAAAGTAGTCCCGGCAGGTCCGTTTTTCAATGGCCGGCCCCAGCAGGAAGCGGGTGCGAAATCCGGGTTGAGGGCCAAAAGAAAGGGCGGCGTTTCAGATTGGTTCGAAACGCCGCCCTCATTTGTTGCCGATAGCCTCCGTGAGCGTTCAAGACATCCGTCAATTCGTGGCGGTTACCGCCTCCTGATCATCCGATTTCCAGTTCAGAATACGCTCCGGAAGCCCTCGAAGACGTTTATGCTACGATCAGGCGAGGTCGAACCGGTCAAGGTTCATGACCTTGTTCCACACCGCTACAAAGTCGCGCAGGAACTTCTCCCGGGAGTCCTCGCATCCGTAGACTTCGGCCAAGGCCCGGAGTTGGGAGTTCGAACCGAAGATCAGGTCGATGCGGGTGCCGGTCCACTTGAGTTCGCCCGTTGCGCGATCACGACCCTCGAACACGTCTTCGTCTTCCGAGGTTGCCTTCCACGTCGTGCTCATGTCGAGCAGATTCACGAAGAAGTCATTGGTGAGCGTCTCCGGCCGCCTGGTGAAGACGCCGTGCCGGGACTTTCCGAAGTTGGCATTCAAGACGCGCATGCCGCCGACGAGAACCGTCATCTCGGGAGCGGTCAGCGTCAGCAGTTGCGCACGATCAACCAGCAGTTCCCCTGCCGATAAGGCGTATTTGGTTTTGAGGTAGTTACGGAACCCGTCCGCGGCCGGTTCGAGTACGGCGAATGACTCCACGTCGGTCTGCTCCTCCGACGCATCCGTGCGTCCCGGCGTGAAGGGAACGGTCACATCGTGACCGGCATTCCTGGCGGCTTGCTCGACACCCGCGCATCCACCCAGGACAATCAAGTCGGCCAGCGAAACCTTCTTCCCGCCTGACGGCGCGCCGTTGAACTCCTTTTGGATTCCCTCGAGGGTCTGCAGCACGGTCTTCAGTTGGGCCGGCTGGTTGACTTCCCAATCCTTCTGCGGCGCAAGACGAATGCGCGCCCCGTTCGCACCGCCGCGCTTGTCGGAGCCGCGGAAGGTGGACGCCGACGCCCAGGCGGTCGAAACCAGTTGGGAGACAGACAGTCCCGAGGCGAGTATCTTGCCCTTGAGGGCGGCGATGTCCCGTGGGTCGATCAGCTCATGATCGACCGCGGGCATCGGGTCTTGCCAGATCAGTTCCTCCGCCGGGACCTCCGGGCCGAGGTATCGCGAGCGGGGGCCCATGTCACGGTGGGTCAGCTTGAACCAGGCCCGGGCGAAGGCGTCCGCGAATTCCTCGGGGTTCTGCTGGTAGCGCCGCGCGATCGGCTCGTAGATCTTGTCGAAGCGAAGGGAGAGGTCCGCCGTGGTCATCATCGGCCGGTGCTTCTTCGACGGGTCGTGGGCGTCAGCCACCATGTCCTCTTCGGCCACGTCCTTGGCCAGCCACTGATGCGCGCCGGCCGGGCTCTTGACCAGCTCCCACTCGTATTTGAACAGCACGTTCAGGTAGCCCATGTCCCATTGGGTCGGGTTCGGCTTCCAGGCGCCCTCGATGCCGCTGCCGATCGTATCGCCGCCTTTGCCGCTGCCGAAGCGGCTCTTCCAGCCGAGTCCCTGTTCCTCGATGGGGGCGGCCTCGGGTTCCGGACCGACAAGCGCCGCATCGCCCGCGCCGTGACACTTGCCGAAGGTATGCCCGCCAGCGACGAGCGCAACGGTCTCCTCGTCGTTCATGGCCATGCGCGCGAAGGTCTCTCGAACGTCACGGCCCGACGCAACCGGGTCCGGGTTGCCGTTCGGGCCTTCCGGGTTCACGTAGATCAGGCCCATCTGCACGGCGGCGAGTGGGTTTTCGAGGTCCCGGTCGCCGGAGTAGCGCTTGTCGCCAAGCCACTCGCTCTCGGTTCCCCAGTAAATGTCCTCTTCCGGCTCCCAGACGTCCTCGCGCCCGCCGCCGAAGCCGAAGGTCTGCAACCCCATCGACTCGATGGCGCAGTTGCCGGCGAGGATCATGAGGTCGGCCCAGGATATCTTGCTGCCGTATTTCTGCTTGATCGGCCAGAGCAGACGACGCGCCTTGTCCAGGTTCACGTTGTCCGGCCAGCTATTGAGGGGCGCCAGGCGTTGGGTGCCGGACCCCGCGCCCCCCCGGCCGTCGCCCATGCGGTATGTGCCCGCGCTGTGCCAGGCCATCCGGATGAAGAGCGGCCCGTAGTGACCGTAATCGGCCGGCCACCAGTCCCGCGAGTCGGTCATCAGCGCCTGGAGGTCCTTCTTCAGGGCCTCCAGATCGAGTTTCTTGAATTCCTCGGCGTAGTTGAACTTCTCGCCCATCGGATTGCTCAGGTGAGAGTTCTGATGAAGAATCTTGAGGTTCAACTGGTTCGGCCACCAGTCCCGGTTCGACGTGCCGCCGCCGGCTATGGGTTTTTTCTTGCCATCTTCGTTCATAATGTTTCCTCCTTTTGTTGTCTGGAGTTATGCACCGTGCTGCTTTGAATACATTGCTTCGGTTGTTCGAGTTGGTTTCCGGTTGCCGGCCGGTCTTTGAACCCGACTTTTGCGGGCGGGTTGAAGCCGGCCGGGGCCTTGGTTCGGATTCTGGTTGTCAATGGAAAATGATTCTCCGTAACACGTTAAAAAAAATCCCCCCCATCTAATCCGCCTCCTGGCAGTCGGGGCAAAGCCCGTAAAAATCGAGGCGGTGATGGGTGATCCGAAAACCGGTGTCGATGGCGACGTCCCGGGACAACTCCCTCATGGCCGTGTGTTCCGGGTCCACGACCCGGCCGCATCGGGTGCAGATGACGTGGGGGTGAGGATAGGGTTTGTTGCCGTCGTACCGGCTGCTGGCATGGGCGAACCCCAGTTCGAGGACCTGGTCCACGGACTTGAGCAGATTGATGGTCTTGTAGATGGTGGCCAGGCTGGTGGTGGGAAAATCATCTTTGACCTGCTCATAGACCTGTTCCGCGCTCGGGTGACCCTCGCTGAGGGACAGGACCTTGAGGACGGCCAGTCGTTGCGGGGTCAGGCGATGTCCCGTTTCCCGAAGGGTTTCGATCATTTTTTCGAGCCGGAGCCTGTGGTCAGCCAATCGTCGGTTCTCCCGATGGTTCAGCGCCGGCGATTTTTCGGGTGGTTGGGGCTGACCATTCTTTGCTTAAACCCGGATTTTGCAGTTTTCTTCTACTGCGGCGCCGAACTGCGTGCTGCAACGCTCGTTTCCCGCTTTTTGACCTCGACGTATCGTATAATACGCCCGCGGCCCAAAACCGGTCCAACTTCGCGTTTCGCCATGCATTTCGACGCCTCGCTACGAACCCAACTGCAAAATCCGGGTTAAAACCATTCTTGATAAAAGATATCGGCGGCCCCCGGGTCCGTCAACCCGGACTCCTAAAAATCCCACCATTGGCCGTCTTCGCGGCCGAGGGCCTCGATGACTCTCTGGTACCCGGCAAAGGCCAGAAGGCGGAAGGGGACCATGGTCCTGCCGCCTTGGCGGTAGTGTTCGACCAGGGCCTCGGGATCGGCGGCCGGTCCGAGGATGCGGTCGAAGCCCTGCATCTGGGGGAGGAGGAAGCGATCGACGGGGCCGCGAGGCCCGCCCTTTCGGGCCATGGACCGGAGAATGGCCGCCCGGCTGGCGTCCAGGAGCCAGTAGCCCCGGCGGTCGCGGAAGATCAGGGAGATGTGGCCCATGAAGGCCATGGGCCGGGTCAGGAGGACCTGGACATCCAGGCCGAGCCGCCCCAACAGATACCCCCCCAGGAGGGTGAATTCGGTGCAGTCGCCGTATTTGTCCCGAAAGAATTCCCGCTTGCCCCGGGCCTGGTACCGGTCCGGCTGGTAGGAGAAGTTGCCGGCCAGGAAGTCGAGGACCCGGGCCGGGCTTTTCAGCCGGCCGGGCAGGGTCTGCCAGGCGTAGTCGAGCAGGCCGGCCGGGCCGAGGCGGACCAGGGTCCGGCCGGAGACGGGACCTTGTTCAGTCATCCAGAGCAGGCCCTGGAGGGAGCCGCCAAACTGGTCCGGCCCCGGGTTTTCGGCGGCCAGGGCGCTCAGAACCGTCCACCGGGCCGGGTCGGCCTCCCGGGCCAGGCCATAGATTTCGGCCAGGGCCCGGGCCGGGACCGGGCCGTGATTGACGTCCGGCAAACGGGCCAGGGCCCGCCCCAGGTCGCGCAGGCGCGGGTCCGGACTCGAGGCCATGGTGAAAAACAGGCAGTCGGGTTCGGTCCGGAGCGCTTCGGCCCGATCCCGACCGGCCGGGCCGAACTTCAGGGCGCAGTTCAGTCCGTCCCGGACGCCGGGGCGGTCCCGGTAGTCGTCGACGACGCTGTAGCGGAAGGCCCGGCAGCCGGACAGGCAAACCAGGGACGCGGCCAGGGCCAGCGCGAGTATCCAGACCTTGTGAGATGTCATGGGATTGATGATAGCTCATACCAATCTAAAACTGGGGACAGTCACCTATTTTCCCGTTTCCCCCGGGGAAACGGGAAAATAGGTGACTGTCCCCAGTTTTGCCTGGTTTTGAAATCAGGTTTCCCAGGAAGCCCCGGCCCCCGGATCGCCCGGGGGACCGGGACGGATTCGGGGTTACTCGTTGAACTGGTCCCGCAGGACGCGTTTGAGTATCTTGCCCGTGGGCGTGCGGGGAATGACATCGGTGAAGACCACGGATTTGGGAATCTTGAAGCGGCCGATCCGGTCCTGGCACCACGCGATCAGCTCGGATTCGGTCAGCTTCTGCTCGGGTTTGAGCTGGACCACGGCCCGGACCGCCTCGCCCCATTTCTCATGGTCGAAACCGATCACGCCCACGTCGGCGATGGCCGGGTGGGTCAGGAGCACGTCTTCGATCTCGGCCGGGTAGATGTTTTCCCCGCCGGAGATGATCATGTCCTTCTTGCGGTCCATGATGTAGTAGAAGCCGTCCGCGTCCATCCGGGCGATGTCTCCGGTATGGAGCCAGTCGTCGACGATGGTTTCCGCCGTGGCCTCCGGCCGGTTCCAGTAGCCCTTCATCATGTTCGGGCCCTTCATCAAGACCTCGCCCGTCTCTTCCGGGCCCAGATCGTTGCCTTCGAGGTCCACGATGCGCAGTTCGGTGTGCATGAAGGGCTTGCCGCAGGAGCCGGCCTTGGAGTGGGCGTATTCGGCGGCCAGGACCGTGCCGGTGTTCGCTTCGGTCATGCCGTAAAGCTGGCGGACCTCGATGCCCGCCGCTTCGTATTCGTTGAGCAGGCTGACCGGGACCGGGGCGGCGTAGACCAGGATGACCTGGACCGAGCTGAAGTCGTATTTCTCGAAGTCCGGGACGAATTTGAGGAACATGAGCAGGGCCGGGACCGAGCCGAAGGAGGTCACCTTCTCCTCCTGGATAAGCTCCAGGAACCGCTGCGGGTCGAAGGTGCGCAACAGGACCACCTTCTGGCCGCCGTGGACGGCCAGGGGCGGGCCGGCCAGGGCGCCGATATGGAACAGGGGCAGGGCGATGAGCAGGGTGTCGCCGGACTGGCCGACCGTGGCCAGCAGGTTGACGTTGCTCCAGAAATAATAGGCGTGGGTCAGTTCCGCGCCCTTGGGGCGGCCGGTGGTGCCCGAGGTGTAGAGGATGGTCAGGGTGTCGTCGTCCCGGCCTTGGAGCGGGGGTTCCGAGGCCGAGGCCGTGGAAACCACATCGGCGTACGAACGGGCCCATTCCGGCGGGGAGTCGGAAATGGCCAGGAAGGTTTCGGCCGGAATGTCATTGCGAAACGAGTCCACGATTTCGACATATTCCGGGCCGAAGACGAAGACCTTGGCCTCGGCGTCGGAAAGGATGAACTGCATTTCAGGCCCGGCCAGACGATAGTTGATCGGCACCAGGATGGCCCCGATCTTGCCCAGACCGAAGAGCAGGTCGTAGTACTCGACCTCGTTGAAGGCCAGGACCCCGACCCGGTCGCCCCGGCCAACGCCCAGTTTCGCCATGGCGTGGGCCAGACGATTGGCCCGTTCGTTGAGTTGGGCGAAGGTCAGCCTCGTTCCTTCGCAGACCAGGCCTTCCTTGTCCGGGTCCAGCAGGGCTCGACGAGTCAGCTGGTAGCCGATGTTCATGTGAGTAGCCATTGTCCACCTCCCAAATGATTTTTCCGTTCTATTTCAATAGTTGGAATCCGGCACTTGCTTGAGAGCCCAAGCGTATCGTTTCCAAACTTCCTTACGACAGGCCGGGGGCCTTCAGGCCATCCACTCGAGCAGATCGGCCACCGATCCCAGGCCGACGAGGTCCAGGCCGGCCCGCCGGCCCAGGCGTTTTTGGTCGGACCGGGGCAGAACGGCCCGTTTGAAACCCAACCGGGCGGCCTCCCGGAGCCGGGTCTCGAGGCGGCTGACCCCCCGCACTTCGCCGGCCAGGCCGACTTCGCCCAGAAACACCGCCTCGTAGTCCACGGGCCGTTCCTGGTAGCTGGATGCCACCGCGGCCACGAGTCCCAGGTCGAGGGCGGGTTCGACCACCCGGACGCCGCCGGTTACGTTGACGAAAACGTCACGATCGTACAGGCGCATGCCGACCTTTTTTTCCAGAACCGCGGTCAGCAGGGACAGTCGGGCCGGGTCGACGCCCAGGGCCTGGCGTCGGGGCATGGCCAGGCCCGAGGCCGAGACCAGGGCCTGGATTTCCACGAGGATGGGGCGGGTGCCTTCCATGGTCGGCACGACCACCGATCCGGGGGCCCCGTCGGGGCGTTCGGCCAGGAACAGGGCCGACGGGTTGGTCACTTCGACCAGGCCCACGTCCTTCATTTCGAAGACGCCTATCTCGTTGACCGAGCCGAACCGGTTTTTGAAGCTGCGCAGTATTCGAAGATTGTGTCCCCGTTCCCCTTCGAAGTAGAGGACGGTGTCGACCATGTGCTCGAGGACTTTGGGGCCGGCGATGGCCCCCTCCTTGGTCACGTGTCCCACCAGCCAGACCGGCCGGTTTTCGGTTTTGGCCAGGGCGATCAGCCGGGACGCGGATTCCCGGATTTGAACCAGGCTGCCCGGGGCCGAGCCGATGTCGGTCGAGGCCACGGACTGGATCGAGTCCAGGGCCAGGATGTCCCAGGCCGAATCCCGGGCCACGGCCAGGATGGCTTCGAGGGAGGTTTCCGCGAGAACGGTCAAAAGGCTCAGGTCGAGTTTCAGGCGTTCGGCCCGGAGTCTGAGCTGGGCCGGGGATTCTTCGCCCGAGACGTACAAGAGCCGTCCCTGGCGACGGCCCACTCCGGAGGCGGCCTGGAGCAGGAGGGTGGACTTGCCGATGCCCGGCTCCCCGGCCAGCAGGACCGCCGATCCGGGCACCACCCCGCCGCCCAGGACCCGGTCCAGTTCGACCAGCCCGGTCTGGAGCCGGCCTTCTTCCTCGAGGCGGACCTGGTCCAGGGTCATCGGTCGGGCCTCGGCCCGCCGTCCGCCCGCCGGCCGGGATTCAGTGGAAAGGATGGCCTCGGTCATGGAGTCCCAGGACTCGCAGGCCGGGCAGCGGCCCAGCCACTTCGGTGAGCGGTAGCCGCACTCGCCGCACACGTAAGCGGTTCGGGTTTTAGACAAAATTCGCTCCTCGCCCCGGACGCGCGGCCCGGGTGCGCGGGTGATAACGGTTGACAGATATGCCGCTTCTGTATATCGTATCTGTATTTTTTGCACAAGGAGTTCCCCATGGCCAGTGAAAATTTAATCGAAGTGACCGATCTTGAATTCGAAGCAAAGGTCCTCAAAGCGGACCGACCCGTATTGGTGGACTTCTGGGCCGCCTGGTGCGGACCGTGCAAAGCCATCGGACCCACCGTCGCGGAACTGGCCGACGAGTACGTCGGACGGGTATCCGTGGCCAAGATGAACGTGGACGAAAACCCGCAGACCCCGGGCAAATACAGTATCCGGGCCATCCCCACCCTGATCGTCTTCAAGGACGGCCAGGTCGCGGAGCAGATCACCGGCGCGGTGGCCAAGTCCCAGATCGTCAGCGCCATCGAAAAGGCCCTCTAGCCTTGAGCGAGGCGGACCTGGACCTGGTTATCGTCGGCGGCGGCCCGGCCGGGCTGACGGCCGGCCTGTACGCGGCCCGTGCCCGACTCAGGACCCGCCTCGTGGAAATGCTCTCCCCGGGCGGCCAGGTCCTGAACACCCACTGGGTGGACAACTATCCCGGCTTTCCCGAAGGGGTTTCCGGCTTCGAACTGGTGGACCGCATGAGGCAGCAGGCCGAGCGGTTCGACCTCGATATCGCCAGCGGCGAGGTCATTGGTCTCGAACGCGACGGCGATTCGATCCGCATCCGGCTGGCCGACGGCGAGATTGCGGCCAAGTGCCTGATCATCGCCACCGGCTCCCAGCCCCAGAAACTCGGCGTGCCCGGCGAGGCGGCCATGATCGGCAAGGGCGTTTCCTACTGCGCCACCTGCGACGGCCCCTTCTACCGCGACGTGGAAGTGGCCGTGGTCGGGGGCGGGGACACGGCCGTGGAGGAAGCCCTGTTTCTGACCCGCTTCGCCTCCAGGGTCCACCTCTTCCACCGCCGGGACGAACTCAGGGCCACCGGCATCCTCCGGGAAAAGATTCTGGCCGAACCCAAGGTCGAGGTCCATTGGTCTTCGGTCCTGACCGAAATCCGGTCCAACGACGCGGGCATGGTCCGGGGCGTCCGGTGCAGGGACCTCAAGACCGGCGACGAGTCCGATCTGGCCGTGGAAGGCGTGTTCATGTTCGTGGGCATGAAGCCCGTTACGGCCTGCCTGGCCGGGTTCGTGGAACTGGACCATGCCGGTTTTGTCGTCACCGACGACCTGCTGCAAACGTCCCAGACGGGTGTCTGGGCCGCGGGAGACGTTCGGGCCAAAAAGTTCCGCCAGATTTCCACCGCTGTCGGCGACGGGGCCAACGCGGCCTTCATGGCCGAAAAATACATCGAAGACCATTTCAGCCGACGCTGACCAAAGGATTTAACAGGTGCGTTTGAAAAAACTGTTCAATCAAGGCCTTTTGATCTGCCTGGCGGCCGTTCTGCTCATGCCCCTGACCACCGGCTGCGGAATTTTCAAGAGCCTGTTCGGGGACGAAGGCTCCGAGATCGAGGTCCTGCCGGACCAACTGGCGCAGGACGGCATGGAGGCCCTGGACAACGAGAACTACCGGACCGCGGCCCTGATCTTCCGGGAGCTCAAAGACCGCTACCCTTACAGCAAATACGCGATTCTGGCCGAACTCAAGATGGCCGACTCCCTGTACTTCAAGGAACTCTATATCGAAGCGGCCGAAGCCTACCGGGAGTTCGAACGGCTGCATCCCAAGAACGAAGCCATTCCTTACGTCATCTATCAGATCGGGATGTGCAACTTCCAGCAGATCCAGGGCCCGGACCGGGACCAGACCCCCACGGTCGAGGCCATCCAGACCTTCACCCGGCTCAGGGAAACCTTTCCCGACAGCCGGTTCGCCAGCATGGCCCTGGCCCGGATCACGGATGCCCAGAACGCCCTGGCCGGCCACGAGTGGTATGTCGGGCAGTTCTACTACAAACTGAATATGTACCCGGCCGCCCTGGGGCGCTTCATCAGTCTGGTCAAGAACTATCCGGACACCGGGTACCATTCCCAGGCCTTGGAACAGATCAAGGCCTGCCGCCAGAAGATAGAAGAGCAGAACGCGGCCACTGCCGCCTGGGAAGCCGAGCAGAAACAGAAGGAAGAAGCAGAGAAGCCGCCGGAGAAAAAAACCGGGGAAACAGGCGGGGAAAAAGCCGGGAAGTCGGAGTAGATTGGCCCCGGCTTGCCGGGAATGCGGGTTCTGAAGAACGACGGTTCG
Source organism: Pseudomonadota bacterium (assembly GCA_018830135.1). Taxonomy (GTDB): domain Bacteria; phylum Desulfobacterota; class Desulfarculia; order Adiutricales; family JAGVGV01; genus JAHJTB01. The sequence continues at coordinate 26,816 of JAHJTB010000023.1, forward strand.
GGACTCCGGTCCCTTTGTTGCTGGTTCCCAAGATCTCGTTTGGGGGCCAGCGGTTAACACCCCATCTAAAATCACCCGGCCCTGGCCGGGAACAGCGTCGTGATACAACCAGGAGGGAAGCCGGAGCTTCCCGGATCAGGTCCCCGATCCGGACCTCGGGAGCCCGCAAAAAACCCCCAATGAACGCCAGCCCCCACCTTGTATCCCGTCCATGAAGACCGCGGCCGTCATCGGGGCCGGCCAGTTGGGAAGCCGGCACTTGCAGGGCCTGGCCGGTCTGGCCCGTCCGGTCGAGCTATACGTCATGGACGTTTCGCCGGAATGCCTGAACCTGGCCCGGTCCCGGTATGACGAAACGCCCGCGAACGAAAACATCCGTTCCATTTCCTTCACCACCGACATCCGCGACCTGCCTCCCCGGCTGGACCTGGCCGTCATCGCCACCAACGCCCGGGAAAGACCGGAGGCCCTGGAAAGCCTGCTGGCGGTCTCCTCGGTCTCGAGCATGGTCCTGGAAAAGGTGGCCTTCCAGTCCGTGGAAGCCTTCGACCGGGCCGAAGCCCGGATCGAGGAAACCGGGGTCGAGGCCTGGATCAACTGCCCGCGGCGCATGGCCGCGGCCTATCGGAATTTGAAGGCCCGGCTCGAGGGGCGGCCTTTCGAGTTCACGGTTTCGGGCGGCGATTGGGGGCTGGCCACCAGCGCCCTTCATTTCATCGATCTGGCGGCCTTTTTCACGGACCGGCTCGAATACGAAGTCGATTCCGAGGGGTTGGACGACCGAGTGCACGATTCCAAGCGGGACGGGTATATCGAACTGACCGGGACCCTGGCCGGCCGTTTCAGCGACGGCAGCCGGTTCTCCCTGACTTCTCAAGCCGGGTCCGAGTCGCCCCTGGTGATTGTGATCTCCAGGCCCGGAGAGCGAATCGAAGTGGACGAAGCCGGGGGCCGCGTGATCATCGATTCGCCGGGACAGGGCCGCGTCGAGGTGCTGGACTTCGAACTGCCCTGGCAAAGCCGGCTGACCACGGTATTTGCCCGGGAAATCCTGTCCTCCGGGGCCTGTGCCCTGACTCCCTTCCGGGAATCCAAGGCCCTGCACCTGCCCTTGCTCGCGGCCTTCAACCGCCACGTGGAAAAGGTCAGGGGCGGCGAGTGCCGGGTCTGTCCCGTGACCTGATCGAGGGGCGCCACGTGTCGTACCAACATCTGATCTCATTGAAGTCCCGGGACTATTCCAATTTCGAGGTCCTGATCGTCGGGGCCGGCTGGATGGCCGGGCAGTATGCCGAAGCCCTGAAAAAACTCGGCGTGCGGCGCTTCGGCATGGTCTGCCGCTCGGAAGCCACGGCCGGCCGGTGCCGGGAACGGTACGGGATCGAGGCGGTTCCCGGCGGGTTCGAGCGCGGATTGCGCCAACTCGGCGGATTCGATCTGACCATTGTCGCCCTGCCCATTCACGAGCTGGTCACGGCGGCGGAAGCGGCCATCGAGTGCGGGCACAGGAACATCCTGGTGGAAAAACCGGGCGCCCTGACCCGCGGGCCCCTGGCCGAACTGCAAGGCCGGGCCGACGCGGCCCGGGCCCGGGTGCGGGTGGCCTACAACCGGCTGGCCTATCCCAACCTGTGGCAACTCAAGTCCCTGGTCGCGGCCGAGGGCGGGGCCACGTCCTGCCGTTACACCTTCACCGAACTGGTCCGGGCCATGGATTTCGACAAGGAGCGTCCCGAGGTGTACCAGCGCTGGGGAATCGCCAACTCCCTGCACGTGATCGCCATGGCCCACGACCTGATCGGCCCGCCCGAGAACCTGACGGCCCTGCAACAGGGCTCCCTGCCCTGGCACCGGAGCGGAGACCGGTTCGTGGGGGCGGGTAAGACCCGGGCCGGCGTCCCGTTTTCCTACCATGCCGACTGGTCGTCCGGCGGGCGTTGGGGCATCGAGGTCATGACCGCGGAAAACGCGTACCGCCTCATGCCCCTCGAGGACCTCTATCGCTGCCCGCGCGGGTCGTTCGACTGGGCGCCGGTCGGCTTCGAGACCCCGTTTCCCGGAGTCAAGCCCGGCGTAGCCGAACAGACGGCCGTCATGCTGGCCCCGGACGTGGAAGCCCACGTCCCCCTGGTCGCCCTGCAACGGGCCATGGACTTCATCACCCTGGCGGAAAAAATACTGGGGTATGAGGATTGAGGGCTAAAAAACCGGGTGTAAACTACAACTATCGAAACCAGTGTATCAGATTAAAAAGGACATTATCATAAAGGTCGGCGGCTTCATAATCTGACTGAGTTTGTTGGCTGGTTGAAAGTTCACATTGCACTCCGATGAAAAGATCGATCCAGACCCAGGCGGAATTGACTATTTGGGCGATATCTTGCTTTATCCCAATTAAAGAACTGGCTTTTTCAATTTCCCTCAATATGAGGCTTGGGGTTGATGTTTTAATTGTCTGTAATCCATTCGCCTCCCAACTCCAGATTATCAAGTCCCACTCAGGCCGAGCCGCCCTAGGATCAAATGATCCCGGGATTTCTGCAATGGCAGCCTCCATTCTTATTATTACTGGAACATGGCAGTTTTCACTGATCCTGTTTAATGCCTCCACCATTTTATTGGACCCTATATCTTTACTAAAGGCATGCCAAAGCCAGTCTTCTCGCATAATCATCCGTTTCCAGGCGGGTGAAGAATATGCTCCCTCAACGGATGGATCGAGCCCTTTCTCGATATGCAGCCCGCAAAACAGGTGATTCTCGGGCGCCCGGTCCTGTGAAAAGAAAAACTTGCCGTGCATATAGGCCGGCCAGTTGTTGGTCGATGGGACTAACCACCAAAGCGTATGATCAGGCTCGTACATATTCCAGGGTCTGGCGGAAATTTTCCCGTTCAGCCGTTCTTCCATTTCCCTCTTGACGTCATAAGCCGTCGAACGGGCATTGTGATATTTCAATACCGGAGCCATCTTGTTCACCCCTTATGAAAGAAATTATATGGACCCCGTTCACGGCACTTCATTAAATCAAGATCATTCTTCCTCAAAGCCGAAGCTCCTGAACTCGAGCGTATTGCAGTTCTCGTTCACGGTTCGCACCACGTGATCCGGTGCGCCATCAGGGATTTCCGCCCTGATCTCCAGTGTTATCTCCACATCCGAGTTCACCAGGGAAGTCAGGTGCTGGATGACCTCTTCCGCCACCTTCCCGGCATTGGAACTGATCTGCAGGGTATCGAGTTGTATCGTGCCGTAGAAGCGCCGCGGCTTTTTCACCGGCTTGGGGCCAGGATCAGTATCAGGCCCAGGCCACGGTCCGGGTCCAGGTCCGGGTTCTGGGTCCGGAATCGGTCCGGGTTGCGGTATCGCTTCGACCTGCTTCTGTTTCAGGGCCGGTTCGGGCTTGACGAGCAGGCTTTCATCGTCCAGGACAATCGAGGCCCTTTCCCCGCACTTCAGCCCCATGTAGCGCTGTTTTTCCTCATCCCATGCCCCGGCGTAAGCGAAGAACTCCTGCCAGGTGATCATCTGAACGCCGGACTGAACCGCATCGATCAGCACCCGGCTGTCTTTCAACCGAGGGAGGTACAGGTAGATCGCAAAATAGTCCCACAGCTTTTTCAGGCCGATATGCTCGACGTCTTTCCAGAGGTAGCGGTCCAGTTCCAGGCGCAGACGGGCGGCGGAAAACTCGGTGATCAGGTTCTCGTCGTTTCTGAGCTTCTTGCTGGCCTTGACCGCCAGGTCATCCTGGCCCGGAAGCCGCGATTCCTGCCATTCCATTTCGCCTTGGGCATCCGGCTGGACAGGGACCAGTATCCAGGAATAGGCCTCCTTGATCCGGGCCTTGACCGCGTCATCGGACTGCTCGGTCTTGGTCTTGGCCTGATTCGACTGGAAGGCATCCAGGTTCAGGCTTTCCTTTTCCACCAGGATGGACTTCCAGGCCATGTATTGGCGGATGGCCTGCTCCAGGTCGTCGAGCCTGGTCCTGTCCGGGGCGAGAAAGACCAGCATGTTTTTGTAGAATCTTGGGCTGTTGCCCCGTTTTTTCAGGATGGTGTCGGCCTCCCGGATCGCCTCGCTGTCCTTTGTCTTGCCGGTGTGAGGCTTTTCCGGGTCTAGGATGACCAGCCTCGCCTCCGGTTCGTCCGGCACATCCCCGCTCGATGCCGGGGCGGGGTGCAAGGCGTGGAAGTCCCCTCGCTGCTTGTCGGCCCGCAGGCGGGTTTTCAGTTCTTCCCAGACGTCATCGATATTCTGCTGGGCGGCCCGGTCCTGGGCCAGGCGCGTGACGCTTGGTTGGGTGGAGAACCAGAATCGCTTGCCGTCCACGTAGAGGTGCGTGGCCTGGTCGGTCAACCGTCTCAGGGCGTCGCCGAAGGCCGCCACGCTCTCGCCGGGTTGGACGCAGCCCAGCTTGATCCGCCGGTCGTCGATGCCGGGGTTCTTGGTCTTGGCGATCGGAGCCGAGCCGACGAATATGGTCCGGGCGACCCGGCGGGTGGCGGAATACCGGCCCAGGGTCGGCGTTTCCCTGTCCATTTTCAAGGGCAGGGCTTCCGGGCCGTCCACGTCGCGTTCCATGACCGGACGCCAGTTGTCCTCGAGGTACCTCGTCAGTTCCGACTGGACCGGCGAAGCGTCCATGGGCACGGATGAAGGCATGATCAGCAGTGAGGCGTCATTCCGAATCCAGAGCTCCGATATGACCGCCGCCATCAGCCGCAACACCCCGCGCGTCCTCTGGAAGCGCTCCAGGCTGCCCCAGTCCTCATACAGGCGGTCGAACAGTTCGGGGTGAATGGGATAAGCCTTTTCTATCCGCCTTTCATAGTCCCCTTCAGCGGTCCCCGGCGGAAAATCGCCCCGGGAAGACCGGTACAACTGGCCGAAAGCCCTGATTACGGCATCCCTGGAGGCAAAAGCCTGGGGTTCGATCATGGGTTCGAACAGGCGGCGCCGGACGATCTCGAAACTCTCTTCCGCACTGGCCGGACGCCAGGGAGACTCCATGCGGCCGAAGGTGTTTTTCAGCTTGTCCAGGGCCTCCTTGCCTCCTTCGCCGCCGATCTCGATGTCCGAGGCCGGTATGCTGGCCACCAGCAGGGTCTCGGGCGTGGCCCGGGCCGCCTCGGTAATGGCCTGGGCGAAGCTCATGTTGGTGTCGAAGCTGCCGCCCGAGAGGTTGGACTTGCCGTACGATTGACGGGCGTAGGCCACCCACTCATCGATCAGGATCAGGCAGGGGCTGTGCAGTTCGAACAGCTCGCCCAGGACCTGGGAGCCGGGGCTGGTGCCGTTTTGATCGTTACCGGCCACCATCTGATACGCGTCCCTGCCGCCCAACTGCCAGGCCAGCTCGCCCCAAAGGGTGTGAATCTCCGTTCCGTCGGATTTGCGTTGAGGCTGTCCGGGGTTCAAGGCCGTGCCCACCAGAACCGCGCGACAGGCCTTGGGCGCCTTGCCGATGCCGGTTTCCTGGAGCAGGGCCTCCACGCCGGCCAGTTCATTGGCGGCAATTCCGGAGAACAGATGGAACAGGGCTAGCATGGAGTGGGTCTTGCCGCCGCCGAAATTGGTCTGAAGGTCCACCACCGGGTCCCCGCCACGGCCGGTAAGCCGCAGCAGGGCGGTCTTGAGCAGGTCGTTCAAGCCGATAGTCAAATAGGTGCGCCGGAAGAATTCCTTGGCGTCGCCGTATTCGGCGGTCGCCTTGTTGGCGCGGACCTGTTCGAGGTCGGCCGCGAATTCAGCCTGCTGATAGCGGCCGGTGGCCACATCCGGGTGGGGAATCACGATTTCCCGCCAGGGCCGCAGACCCGCCTGCGGGCTGCCTTCAATGGGTTGCACGGACTTGCGGCGGGTTTCAAGCCGGGCCTGTTCGGCAAAGCGGGTGCGCATGGCCTCCTGGGCCAGCTTGGATACTTCTTCGGCTTCAGTAGCCGATACCGCCTTGAGCAACCGGGCCATGGTATCCAGGGCGCGGTAGGTGTCGTCGTAGGAAAAGGCCTCCTGGTGGGCCCACTTGTTGCGAATCTCCCGGAGTTCGCTGACAAAGGAACGCTCGGCGTGCCCCAGAGGCTTTTTGAAGACGGAATTCCAATGATTCCACATGATCTGGAGATACACGTAGGCGTCGCTCTTAATTTTGCCCCCCTCGATCACGTCGGAGGATTTGGAGAAGGAACCGGCGGCATTGTCCAGCCACCCTTCTCCGTATTCCGCTTCCATCTCACGCTCCAAAAAGGGGGCAAGACCGTCGCGTAACAGCTCGAGCCCCTTGCCGATCCGTTCACTGTTGCTGAGCGCCATTTGTCAGACCTCCTATTGGAACAGGTCTTCCTGGGATTGTCCCCGGGATTTTTCCCGGCCAGCCAGCCGCACCAGTTCCGGCCAGGCAATGACCAGGCTGTTGTAGGCCAGGGCCTCCTGGGCCCATTTTTTTCGTTCGCATATGCTGAACAGTCGATAGGCCAAATCCCGGGCCTTGTCGCCATAGTCGCCGCCGAGTTGTCTCAGCAGGTCGGCCGCCCCGCTTTCTCCCGCCTGATCCAGGGACCGGATCAGATGCTGGGTTGCTTCCCATGCGGTCAGGCGCGGGTCCGCGGCAGGGTCCCAGTCGGCGGGTAAATCGTTGCGGCCAAGGAGCCGGACCGATCCCGACCGGCTGTTGACGATACCGGCTTCAGCGAGCCCCTGCACCGAGGTGTTTTTGGCTTTGGAAAGGGTCTCGGCCACGCCGTACGGGCCTTCCTGAACGCCGTATTGTTCGAACCAGGCCACGGCCCAGCGCGTATAGGCGTCGAACTCGCCTTCCTGTTCGGCCAGCACCTCATCGAGTATCTGGTTGATCAGGGTCAGGGCCGTGCGGACGGTCATGGGCGAACCGTCCGCCTCAACCACCTTTGCGTAGCGGGAAAACACCGCCATGCCCGGCCCGATGGCCGCCTGGGCCAGGTCCACCGGGGCGATGTTGCCGCTCTGAAGCAACCGGAGCGCATCCGGCAGTTCCCGCTTCAGTTCGTTGAGGAATTCGCGGCGTGTGGCCAAGGGGGCGTCGATTGCCCGGGGAACACAGGCGAGGACCACGGAGGAGGCCAAGGCGTTGGTGCCGATAGCCACGCTTCGAACCGAACGCTCCGTCCGAAGCGGCCAAGTTGCCGTTATGGCAAAACCTTGATTGATCACACCGGATATAAAGGTTTCCCAGCCTGTCGAGGCCGTGCCTGATGCGTCCGTCTCGGCTTGCTTGAATGCATAAAACACGGTGGTCGGGTAGTCACGATGGCCATGTTGGCGCCACTGGCCAATCGCGCTGCCAAGCCCATTTTCAAAAAACGCAGCAGCCTTGGCTCTGTTACCGTTATGTCGATACGGGCTGGCGATCAATTCCTCAGTCTTTGGTGTAAGCATTGTGTTCAAAAGACCTGGATAAACCATTTGTAAAGAACGACGAAGCCAGATATAAAAATAATCGCTCAAATCAGCATAACCAATATTGTCGTAGTAAGGTGGGTCGGTCGAGACTATTTCTCCATTGTAACTTTCCGGTGAAACAGCACTAGACTGTTTAGAAAAGCTAACTGCCCCAGGGACACCATTGTCGATTACACGGACTACCCATGAGATACAGGTTTGGCCCCAGTTGCCTGTGTACTGTCCCCGGGATGTCAAGACGAAACTAAGCGGCTTTTAGGGCAACCTCCATTTTGTTTGCTTGGGTCATCCGCCCCTGGCTGTTATTCCACAGCGTTCGAAATTCATTTGGACTGAGGA